>JBJTCG010000017.1:0-30566 GCA_046091725.1 Flavobacteriales bacterium
GGCCATTTGAATGCGCAATGATTCTTCGTGCAGCATTTTGATCATTTGTTTGGCAAATTCTTCAGATAAACCACTATCTATCGCTTTTTGTAAATTAGATTTCAAGGTTTCTTCCCAACGTTGCGCTTGCAGAATGTGCTGATTGTGTTGTCGCTTGTGTATCCCTATTTCTTTTGAAATTGCCATGCGTTTTTGCAACAAACTGATCAAAGATTCGTCGATGAGACTGAGTTGCTTTCTGAAATCTGCCAGTGCATTGGCTTGCATTGCTGCTTCGTTTCTTGGCTCTAATGCCTTGTAGATTTCTTTGAGCTGTTGGGGTGCAATTTGCTGTTTGGCATCTGTTAAGGCTACGGAAGGGTCGATATGACTTTCTATCATGAGGCCATCATATTTCAAGTCGAGCGCTTGTTGTGCAAGTGGCTGAATAAGATTAGCCCTGCCGCCAATATGAGAAGGATCCATTAGGAGGTTCAGGTCTGGTCTTTCTTGTTTGAGGTCAATTGCAATTTGCCAATGCGGGTTGTTGCGGTAATTTGTTTTTTCGTACACCGAAAAGCCACGGTGAATAGCACCAATTACTTGAATTTGATGTCTTTCGAGTCTTTCTATTGCGCCCAACCAAAGTTTGAGATCCGGGTTTACTGGATTTTTAACCATTACGGGAATGTTTTTACCCTGCAAGGCTTCCGCTAGCTCTTGTACAGTAAAAGGATTCACGGTTGAACGTGCACCAATCCAGACCATATCGAGGTCATATTTTAGGGCTAAATCGACGTGTTCGGCGGTTGCAACTTCAGTGCAAATTTTAAAGCCGTAGGTTTTTTTGACTTCTTGGAGCCATTTGAGGCCGTTTTCGCCAACGCCTTCGAATGCACCAGGCTGTGTTCTTGGCTTCCAGATTCCTGCTCTAAAATAAGACAGCGGAAGCCCAACAAGGGCCTCCGCTGTCGCTAAGAGTTGCTCTTGCGTTTCGGCCGAACATGGCCCTGAAATGAGTAGGGGCAGTTGGTCCTGACGCATGCGAATTATTTGGCGTAACTCACTGCGCGTTTTTCGCGAATGACCGTTACTTTGACTTGACCTGGGTAGGTCATTTCGGTTTGAATTTTTTGTGAGATCGTGAATGAAAGTTCTTCGGCTCTTTGATCGGAAACTTTTTCAGCTTCGACTAAAACGCGCAATTCTCGGCCTGCTTGGATGGCATAGGCGCTGCCCACACCGTCATAAGAGAGCGCGAGGTTTTCGAGTTCTTTGATGCGTTTGATGTATGCTTCCACAATTTCGCGTCTTGCACCGGGGCGTGCGCCAGAAATGGCATCACAAACCTGAACAATTGGAGAAATGAGGGTTGTCATTTCGATTTCATCGTGGTGGGCACCTATGGCGTTGAGTACATCGCCTTTTTCGCCATATTTTTCGGCGATTTTCATACCGAGAATAGCGTGTGGTAATTCTGGTTCTTCGTCAGGAACTTTACCGATATCGTGCAGTAAACCTGCTCTTTTGGCGAGTTTCACGTTGAGGCCAAGCTCAGCGGCCATGATGGCACAAAGGTTGGCAACTTCGCGAGAGTGTTGCAAGAGGTTTTGACCATAAGACGAACGGAATTTCATGCGGCCAACCATACGCATGAGCTCAGGGTGCAAACCGTGAATTCCGAGGTCAATACAAGTGCGACGGCCAGTCTCGGCGATTTCTTCGTCAAGTTGTTTTCTTGTTTTTGAGACCACTTCCTCGATGCGTGCTGGGTGAATGCGCCCATCTGAGACAAGTTGATGCAAGCTTAGACGAGCGATTTCTCGGCGAACAGGGTCAAAACAAGAAAGAATAATTGCTTCAGGGGTGTCGTCTACAATGATTTCAACACCTGTGGCTGCTTCTAGTGCACGGATATTGCGCCCTTCGCGGCCAATAATGCGCCCTTTGACTTCGTCTGATTCGATATTGAAAACTGAAACTGCATTTTCGATTGCCTGCTCGGTAGCAACGCGTTGGATACTTTGGATGACAATTTTACGCGCTTCTTTGTTGGCGTTGAGTTTGGCTTCCTCGGTGATTTCTTTGATGGTGGCCATGGCAGCTGTGCGCGCTTCATCAGTGAGTGCTTGCATGAGGTGCTGCTTGGCATCTTCTGGTGCAAGCTGGGCAATTTTTGAAAGCTCGGCAATTTGTTTTTGATGCATTTTGTCGAGTTCTTGCATGCGTGTTTCGAGGTGCGCAGCTTTTGCTTGATAATCGGATTGGGTGGTTTCGAGTTCTTTCTCTTTGCGACCGATTTCTTCTAATTTCTGATTGAGCGTTTTTTCTTTGGTACGGAAACGATCTTCATTTGATTGCATGCGGCGCTCGCGTTCTTTGATCGCTTCTTCGTGTTCTTCTTTTTGTTTCAAAAAGCGTTCTTTGGCTTGTAGCGCGCGTTCTTTTTGAATGGTCTCGGCTTTTGATTCAGCCTCTTTTATAATGCGTTCTGCATCTTTTTTGAGCACACTTTTTTGAAGGACGAATGTTGCTCCACCTCCACCAAGCGCTCCGATTAATAACCATAATATATCCATACTACTCTAGTTTGTAGTTGTGGACACACAGTGCAGAATTATTGAATGTTTTCCAAGTCTTGTCTGAGTGCTTCAAGTGCTGCTTCAAGCGCTGAATAATCAGGTTCTTGAACACTTGGCTTGGCTTCTGCCTGTGCTTTGGTAAGCAATTGAAGGGCAGACATCGCTAACAAGTCTTGGTTATCATTGACGGCATAGTTTTTTCTAAGTAAGTCAATTGCTTTGTTGATATCGGCAGCTGCTTTGGTTACTGCAGGCGCTTCGGATTCCGGAACGTTTAAAGGGTAGGTCCGGCCGGCGATATTGATTTTAAGGGCAACTTTACTCATTAGGCTTGTTTAAGCTTTTCTATGCAGAATTCAATTTCTCTCACGAGTGCGTTAATTTCCTCAGCATTGCGACCTTTGGCCACCACTGGGATTTCCACAACTTTGTTTTGAGCCTCCGCCAATGCGTCTGTCAATCGGTCAACCTCTTGTTGAAGTTGCATCACTAACGCTTGCTCTGCTTTGAGTTGTTCGTTGATGCGGTTGATTTCTCCTTGCAATACTTCGTGTTGTGCACGTTCAGTATGCAAGCGCCCAGCAATTTCTAGGCTGCGGCTACGGATATCAGAAATGAGGTTATTTAGATTTTCAGTCATGTTAAGCGGTGACTTTTCACAAAGTTAACAAGCATTCGTTTACATCCTACAAAATCAGCCAAGGATTTTATTTTTTTTCTTGATTAGTTTTGTACATGCGCTACCAGCTCTTGTTTTTGTATTTCATATTTTCGAACCTATACTTTGCACAATTCCTGAAAGTACAAGGAAATTGGGCCCTTCCGATGGATGCTCCGGTAGAATTAAGCGCTGGTTTTGGCGATTTACGCCCAAATCATTTCCACATGGGAATAGATGTTAGGACAGGCGGAAAAATCAATTTACCCATTTATGCTTGCGATGCAGGATTTGTATCGCGTATACGAGTGTCGTCTGTTGGTTATGGCTGGGTGCTTTATGTGCAGCATCCCAACGGATTTACTACGGTTTATGCCCATTGTACGCGTTTTGCAGAACGCATCCAACAAGTATATCTGGATAGTGCTCGGGTGCGTCAGCAAAATGAAATCGATATCATTCTTCCTGCTGATTTTCTGGTAGTTCAACGTGGCGAACAAATAGCGTTTTCTGGAAATTCTGGTGGCTCAACAGGTCCTCATTTGCACTTCGAACTCCGCGATACACAAACCGAACACGCGCTCAATCCATTTTTACATGGTTTTAGTGTTTCGGACCAAGCAGCTCCTGTTTTACAAGGGCTTCGGGTCTATGCAATAGATGAAGTAGGTTACCTGATTCCAAATAAGGCGATCAATGTGCCGCTGACCCAAAAACAGCACAGGATGGTATTACCTACAGGCTTTCTAAGTCAAGGGTCAAAAATAGGTCTTGCACTAGAAGTGACTGATTATTTTACTGCAGGAGGACGCAGTTATGGCTTGTTTTCAGCCGAAGCTTTCAGCGATCAAAACGAGCGCTTTGCCTTCGAGTTTGACGAAATAGATTTTGATGATTCGAGGTATATCAATAGCCATCATGATGCCGCACATGCACGAGCCTCCAAAAGAAAATTCCAAAAATTATTTAAGCCTAAGTTTGACCCACTCACCATTTATGCATATGAAGGCAGCGGCGCTTTTGAACTTGGAGCAAACGATAGCATTCAAATTCAGCTCATGCTACGCGATATAAATGGCAATGAATCTCAACATTCTTTGGTTCTTGTTTATCCATTTGAAAAAACGCCATCAATTCCACACTATCAACCCGAGACACATTGGTTGCCCAATGCATCTTATGATTACAGCCAAGGCCCCTGGACCATTCACCTCGATTCTTTTACTTTTTACGAACCGGTGCTCAAGAAGCTCAACTTTCAAACCAAAACCATTAGCAGCACACAAACAATCATTCAAAAACCCATCCAATTGAACTATCAATTTTCAGATGAGCTCGAAGCTCAAAAATATTGCATCACTATGAATGGTGCTGCGCTGGCCACAACATCCGAGAAAGGGCTATTAAAAGCCTCAAGCAAATCACTCGGAACGTGGGGGCTCAAAAAAGATATCCTTCCACCGACCATTTCAGAAAACCCTAAAAATAAACTCGATTCTCTGAGTTCAGGCAAATTTTATTGGATCGTAACAGATGATTTTTCAGGTTTATCTCATTATGCATGTTTTCAAAATGGACAATGGATTCCAGCTTATTACGATGCAAAAACAAAACAGATAAGCGCGCAATTTCAGGTGCCATTTCAAGCAAATGATGTCATAGAATTACGGGTAAAAGACGCCGTTGGCAACGAGACTAGAAAACAATGGAAAGTACCAATCAATAGCCCTGTAAAAACTGAGGTGCCCTCAGAGTAATACACCATTTGCGCCTTTCAAATAGATAGGGCTGCAATAGGCTAAATCTTCAAATTTTTGTTTTTGGTATTGATCAAAAGCAATGTTAGATTGATACTTAGCAGAGATATTTGCTTCAATATAGACAACCCTTGGATCTTCAATAACGGCCGCTACTTTTTCATTGGAATCGCCAACAACTAAGCAAGGTAAATAGGCATCCAAAGCTTTTTCATCGATGATTTGACAAGCTAATGGCTGTATGGTGTGCCCTTGAAAATTATAAACCTCAAGATAGACCTCCATTCGACGTGCATCTAGCATGCAAACTATGGTTCTTTCTTTTTCCGCTAATTGAGACAAACCAATTTGAAGTAAACTTTGATGTGTTGGGATAGCGATGAGTGGTATTTGGAGTGCAAAGCATAAGCCCTTGGCAGTGGATAAGCCGATGCGTAAACCGGTGTATGAGCCTGGTCCTGAACTGTAGCTTATGGCATGGAGGTCCTGGAGTTTGACCTGCTGTTTTTCAAGTAACTCCTCAATCATGAGTGTCAGTTGTTCTCCATGGATGAATCCATCGCCAACGCGGTCAAGAAAGCCAATTACAGCGCCATCTTGAGAGAGCGCAACGCTACAAACCTTGGTGCTTGTCTCGAGGTGCAACAATAATATGCTCATTCTTGACATTCAAATTTGAAGCCAACACCATGCACATTAGTGATTTGAATGCTTGGGTCTTCTTTGAGGTATTTGCGTAGTTTGGTAATGAAAACATCAAGGCTTCTTCCTACGAAGTAGTCATCTTGTCCCCAAACAGAATTCAAGATAACGTCGCGCGGAACAAGTTGATTTTTAAACTTGTTAAGCGTGCGCAAAATCATTGCTTCTTTTTTGGTAAGGGTAATCAGTTGGCTTGGAGACTTGAGCGTAAAATTTTCTGTGTCAAAAACATATGCCCCAATCTGCAAGACTTTTTGTTCGGGCCCTTCAACTTGAAGTTTGACTCTTTTGAGTAGGGCTTTTACGCGCAATTGCAGTTCTTCGGCACTAAATGGTTTGGTGAGGTAATCATCTCCACCCGCATTGAATCCTTCGATTTTGTCTTCGGTCATTGACCTAGCCGATAAAAATAGAATTGGAATTTCTGAATTTTGCTTGCGGATGTCGCGGGCAAGAGTAAAGCCGTCTTTAACGGGCAGCATTACATCAAGAATACAGAGATGATAAGCTTCTTCTTGAAAACGGCGCAAAGCTTCTGAGCCGTTTTCACAGAGCGTGACAGTATAACCATCAGAGCGTAGTTGATCTGATACTACGATACCTAAACTGATATCGTCTTCAACCATGAGAATTTTGATTTTCATAAGCGTCTATAAAAGCCAAGAGCCTTGGAATTAACCAAAGCTCCTGACTATTAACCTAAACCTACTACTAGTCCGACAAAGTTAATTGCTTTTTTCAAATTGGTTACGTAACGATTGTTAAAAAATTCATAAAAATTATTGATGCGCTCAGAATGCCTCATGCAAATCCTTACCTTTATTCCGATGAATGATACGCACATATTAATTGTCGACGACGAAGAGGATATCCGTATGTTGCTCACTTACAACCTCGAAAAAGAAGGTTTTAAGGTCAATGCAGTCGCGAACGGCAAAGAATGTCTAGATTTTGTAGCACAACAGAAGCCACACCTCATCTTGCTAGATGTCATGATGCCTCAGCTCGACGGCATCGAAGTATGCGAGCGCATCAAAGCCAATCCTGTCAACCAAGACATCATTATTTGTTTCCTTACTGCGCGCAACGAAGATTATAGCCAAATTGCCGGTCTTGATGCAGGCGCCGACGATTACATTGCCAAGCCAATCAAAACGAAAGTCTTGTTGTCTCGCATTCAGGCCTTGCTCAGAAGAGGGAAGGTCATTGCGTCTCCTAAAGAAGCAGCACCTAAGTTCCATATCAATCGCGAAAAGTATTTGCTTGAAATGGATGGTCAAGAAATCCATTTGCCACGTAAAGAATTTGAACTATTAGCTTTACTTGCCTCCAGACCAAATTTTGTATTCAAACGCGATCAAATTCTTGAAAAAGTTTGGGGTACTGATATCGTTGTTGGTGATCGCACCATTGATGTACACATCCGTAAACTCAGAGAAAAAATCGGCGACGACTACATTTCTACCATTAAAGGTATTGGCTACAAATTCAATGAATGAGTTTGGCCTGAATCTTGTAAAGCATTTTGCACAAACACTTATTCCATGAAAAAACACTTACTATTACTGAGTGCCATTTTTGTTTTCAATGGCTATTTTGCTCAAAACAATAATGCAGCATTTGCGCCGATTAAAGAACACCTCGAGCGTTGGGATGACATTCGCGGCCCTTGGTTAGCAGCCTCAATCGAAGCGCTAGCCGATCGCAAAGCTGTTCCGGACAGAACCTTTCCCGAAGATTTCACGCCCTATGAAATGCTCAGCATGATTCCGCTGCGCGATCGACAAGATCTCAGACAAATCATGCAAGATAATCGAATGGTAATTGGCAACAACACCGGAGCATATCCGTTGTTTTCAACGATGTTAGAAAGGACATTTTGCTCACGCACTTACGGAAGATCTTACGGTGACCCTCATCTTAAATCTTTTGATCGTGCAGCCTATTCTTTCCAAACCGTAGGAGAGTTTGTTTTGGCAAAATCTGAAAATGGTCAGTTTGAAGTCCAGACCAGACAACGTGCACAAGATGTCAATTTTTCTTTAAATGAGGCCGTTGCGATGAATGTAGCTGGCGATCGTCTTTGTTTTTATGCGGCAGACAAACCAGATGGCATGCAAATGCCTCTGCGTTTAAACGGCATGCCCATTCAACTCCAAGGGAGGTCATATTACCTGCCTCATGGTGGGGTAGTTCGCCTAGATGGTAGAAATTATACGATTGCTTGGCCTACCGGAGAAACAACTGTTATCGATGTAAGAAACAGCGGGACAAGAGGTTTTGTCAATGTAACCGTTGGTATTTTTGAATGTGATCGCAATCAGTTTGAAGGCCTTTTAGGAAATAACAATGGTTTTGCCGAAGACGACTTCAATACACGCATGCATACCCCAAGACCTAACAATATTGCTGCACTCAGTATTGCATCTGCCTATGCCATAGACAGCCGTGAAATAAATCAAATGAACCAATTAGCCGAACAAGAATTCCAAGCTTACATGGCCAAAGATTTTGCCGAAGATTGGCGACTCACTGACCGCAATACGCTTTTCGATTACGGACCAGGTACTTCTACAGCGACCTACACAGATCGCAGTTTTCCGCGTGTTTACATGAACATCAGTCAAATGAATCCTCAAAGCCGCGAAAATGCCCGCCAACGTTGTTTACAAATGGGGGTTCCGGCCGATGAATTGGGTGGTTGTATTTTCGATCAGGGCTATTTAAACATAGCACCAAATGTGCCACCGACACCAAATATTCCAACCCCAGGCACAACGGTTCTTAATAAAGTACCAAGACCTGCCTTAAATAACAACGACCACTCTTTCTCTGAAGGAAAATACCCAAACAGACCTGAAACTATTTCTGGTAAACCCTCAACGCCAAACAAACCATCGGTAGAAAGTAAAGAAAACAAACCTTTCCAAGCAAAAGAACCTAGTACAGTAAAGGTCCCTAGAGAACCTCAAGTAAGTCCAGCACCAAGACCATCAGAGCCAGCACCAAGGCCTACTACGCCAAAGCCAAGTTCGCCTTCGCCAACTCCAGCTCGCTCAACGCCACCACCACCTGCACCAAAGCCAAGTGCACCTGCGCCTGCTGCACCAAAGCCAAGTGCGCCAGCCGTGAAACCTGGAAAAGGATAGTATCAAATAACTAGACATAAAAAAGGGGCCGCTTTTGCGGCCCCTTTTTCTTGGAGAGCGTTTGATTTTCTCAAAGCTTATTGAGCATTCTTAATAAATGGTAAAACCAAATTGTTGATTTGGATAAAGTAGGTTCCATTTGCCAACTCACGTACATTGATTGCATCGTTGTAATGACCCAACATGAGGCATTTACCCGTTTGATCAAATATTTTGTAGTCACTTGTAACTTGACCAATTAAAACCAATTCTTCTTGAACGGGGTTAGGTGAAAGTTTCAAACTAACAGGGTTTTTAGACTGAATGCTTGCTGTCGTAACGTCAAATTGAGAAATGATGTGATAGTAAATTGGATTAGATTTAATAGGGCAGTAAACCTGTAAAACTAGGTTATAGGTTCCCGTAGCGAATGGCGCGTAAAAAGTGCAGCTGATATATGTAAATGCCCCTGTAGTGTCTGAAAGGTACCAAACGGTGTAAAGTGAATCTTGGTTAGCCGGATTATTGCCGAAAACTGCTGATACCATGTAGGCGGTATCTAACATAGATAAATCGATGTTACAATTATAATTCCAGCTTGACATCAAAGTACCGGTAATCATGCCACCTGTAGCAATATTTCCTATAACATTAATGGTATCGATGGTTCCGCCACCGTTGTAGCCAACAAATTCTGTTAAAGAAACTGAACAGCCGTTGGTGTCTGTAACAACTGCATAATAGTATCCTTCACAAAGGTTGTTAATTCCATAAGTTGTGGAACCTTGGCTCCATGAGACAAAAAAAGTATTTGGTGCTGCTGTTGAACTCACTACCGCTGCACCATCACAAGCGCCTGGTGCGCTACAATCAGTAACAGTTATATTCGCAGTAAAGCCTGAGCATGGGTTGGTAGATGTTGTGTCGTAGATTACGGTTTCTGAGCCGTTAAAAACACAACCATTTGCATCTGTGATAATTACTGCGTATGTGCCTGGACATAAATTGGTTGGGTTTGGGTTAGTTATTGAACCACCGACATTCCAGTTGTAGGTATAAGGGGCTGTTCCACCATACACACTGGTTGTGATTGAACCATCACATGCCGTTTGGCTGCTGGTTGGTGTTGAGTTGAAATATGCACCAAAGCCAGCACAAGGATTTGGGGAATTGCTACCAATAGTGAAAGGAGATGTAAGCGTAATTCCTCCTCCGGTTGCATTGACAGTGTAAGTTCCGGGACACAAGTTATAAATGGTGGTGCCACCGTTTTGAAGGAGGGTCCCATTCATATACCATGCAACAGAGACAAAATTGATATTATTCGAGTCAATAGATGCAGAACCATCGCAAATTGCTGGACCTGAGGTATTGTTCACTGTGACATTGAGTACGAATTGTGCTTGCGCCTGATTGGATTGAATGATGCTTGCGCAAACCAATAAAATGGGTAGTAATAGTTTCATAAGTTGATTAATTTGTAACGATGACGCAAAAATCGTTATAAAGTTGCTTGCACACAGCAACATGGAATGTGTATTTTTGAAGTATGAAACAGAAAAACTTGCTTGTTGCCTTTTTTTTAATGTTGGCATTTCAATATTACGGACAGGTTCAAAAACAGCCAAAAATTGTTGTTGGGGTTGTCATCGATCAAATGTGCTACGATTACCTCTATCGATTTCAACATTTGTATACTTCTGGCGGTTTCAATCGTCTGATGAACAAAGGAACCAATTGTCGCAACGTGCAATATAATTACGTACCAACATATACTGCTCCTGGGCATGCCTCTATTTATACGGGTACAACGCCGTCCAATCATGGTATTATTGGGAATGATTGGTATGTGCGCGATACCAAACAAAACGTAACAAGTGTATCTAATTCTAAATTTGCGGCAGTTGGAGGTGTAGCTACTAGTGCTGGTGCGGCGCCACTCAATTTACGCACTTATACCATTACAGATCAATTAAAAATGGCTTCACCTAAATCAAAGGTTATTTCGGTTTCAATCAAAGATCGCAGCGCTATTTTACCAGGAGGTCATTTGTCAGACGGCACATACTGGTATGACTACAATTCCGGTGATTTCATCACAAGTACTTTTTACATGCCACAACTTCCGGATTGGGTGCAACGTTTCAATGCAAAGTTTGACCCAGCCAAAGATTTACATTCCTGGAAATTATTGCTTCCTGAGAGCACCTATCAAATGCCGGATCAAAGTAATTATGAAGTTGTGCTCACTGGTAAAACAAGTGCCACTTTTCCTTACGATTTTCAAGACATGATTGCTAAAGGTGCGGTAGCCAACAACTTATTTACAATTTCTCCACAGGCCAATGAAATCCTTACTGAATTGGCAATAACCGCATTGGAACAAGAAAATTTAGGTCAGGATCAGCACACCGATTTTCTTTGTATTTCTTATTCAACTCCTGACATTGCTGGACATGCTTTCGGGCCATATTCACGAGAAATGGAAGACATGTACGCAAGACTTGATCGCGAATTACAGCGTTTATTTTCAAGTTTGGAAACCCGATATGGCAAAGATGGTTTTGTATTGTTTTTGACCGCAGATCACGCCGTTGTTCCGGTTCCTCAGATGCTCATTGAAAAGAAACTGCCTGGCGGTTATTTCTTCCTTGACAATCATTTACAAGTCCTTCGCGATGATTTCATCTTGAAATACAATGCCGATCTGCTCGAATACGAGATCAATCAAAATATTTATTTGAATCTAAAGCGCATTGATTCGCTAAAGCTAGATGTCCAAGAGGTTGCTGAATTTGCGGCAAATGAACTTCGCAAATGGCCAGAGGTCAAGACGGTCCTTACGCGACAAGAATTATTGTCTGGGGCAGCGAAAACTGATTTTTGGGGAGAAATGTTGCGCAACGGTTTCGATCTTCAACGCAGTGGCGAAGTGATTTTCTTGTTGCAACCAGGTTATTTAGCCAAGGAACATGATGAACCAAAAGCACATCAGGGTACTTCGCACGGCTCTGCTTTTAATTATGATACGCATGTGCCATTATTGTGGTATGGCAAAGGAATTACACCCGGCTTACAAATTTTCGACCCCATTCAAATTACTGACATAGCACCTACAATCATTCATATCTTGAATTTACAGCGCAGTGGCTCTATGATCGGCCAACCAATTTTGCCAATTTTAGAAGAATGATGACAACAGCTCAAACATTTTTTAAATCTCATCTCGGACAAACAAGTCCTTTTCCGTTTCTAATCGAAGTAGAGCGGGCTGAGGGGGCTTACATTTACGATAAAAATGGCAAAGCATACCTCGACATGATTGCAGGAGTTGCGGTAAATAACATCGGACACCGTCATCCAAAAGTTATTGCTGCCCTTGAGCAACAACTCCAAAAACACTTACATGTAATGGTTTATGGAGAGTTCATTCAAGATGCCCAACAAAATCTAGCGAAACAACTTTTAAAGGTCTTGCCGGGTCATTTAGATGGTGTTTACGTGGTCAATTCTGGAACAGAGGCCATAGAGGCAGCGCTTAAATTAGCAAAGCGTGTAACAGGCCGTACAGAATTGGTGGCATTCAAAGGAAGTTATCACGGTAGTACCCATGGCGCCATGAGTGTTTCTGCAAACGAGGTAAAAAAGATTGCTTTTCGACCTTTATTGCCTGATGTAAGGATTTTACCCCACAACGAAATTGCATTTTTAAATCAAATAACTACTCGAACGGCAGGTGTTATTTTGGAAACCATTCAAGGCGATGCAGGAGTACGCAAGCCAAGTCTTGAATTTTTACAAGCGTTAAGAAAACGATGCACTGAAGTTGGGGCGCTCTTGATCTTTGACGAAATTCAATGTGGGATGGGCCGAACAGGCCGCATGTTTGCATTTGAACATTTTGAAATCATGCCAGATGTGCTCACGTTAGGAAAAGCACTAGGGGGTGGCATGCCAATTGGAGCGCTTGTAGCTTCACAACAGCACTTGAACCAATTTACACATGATCCGATGTTAGGTCATATCACCACTTTTGGCGGACACCCTATGGTTTGTGCTGCTGCGGCTGCTACACTTGAAGTTTTGCAAACTGAAATTGATTGGAAAGAGCTAGAACAGAATGCTGCTCATTTTAGTGAGCAAATTGCACAGCATCCGATGGTTTTGTCCCACAGACGCGTTGGCGCTATGTTTGCATTTGACCTTACCAATGCCGACCAAGTTGAAAAAGTAGTTCAATTTTGTCTAGATGCAGGATTGATTACTTTTTGGTTTTTATCTCATCCTTATAGTTTTCGTTTGTCGCCGCCCTTAAATCTGAGCAAGAATGAATGGGACGAGGCCCAACAAATCATTCTTTCAGCTTTAAATACCCTTTAGTTTATATTCATTCACAAACTCTTATCTTTGTACTCCTAATTCAAATCATGAAGGTTACAGATCACCTTGCAGCGGCAAAAGACACGCTTTTTTCTTTTGAAATTTTACCTCCTTTGAAAGGTAAAAGCATCAGTTCAATCTATGCTGGTATCGATCCTTTGATGGAATTTAAACCAAAGTTCATCAATGTAACCTATCACCGAGAAGAATACGTCTACATCGAACGCGAACACGGCTTACTCGAGAAAAAATCAGTCAGAAAACGCCCAGGAACTGTCGGTATCTGTGCAGCCCTGATGCATAAATACGACATCGACGCCGTGCCACACCTCATCTGTGGAGGTTTTAGCCAAGAAGAAACAGAAAATGCGCTCATAGACTTACAGTTTTTAGGCATTGACAACGTCTTGGCACTCAGAGGAGATGCCGTAAAGTCCGAAGCTAATTTCAGGGCACATCCGGAAGGTCATGCTTATGCCGTAGACCTCATCAAGCAGGTCGACCAACTCAACAAAGGTGTTTATATGGCAGGTGATCAAGCTCAAGATCCCACCAATTTTTGTATCGGTGCTGCAGCCTATCCTGAAAAACATTTTGAGGCCATGAACCTCGAAACAGATTTGCAATACCTCAAAGCAAAAGTAGATGCAGGAGCGAGTTATTTGGTCACCCAAATGTTTTTTGACAATCAAAAGTATTTTGATTTTGTGAAGGCATGCAGGGCGATAGGCATTGAAGTCCCAATTATTCCGGGTCTCAAACCAATCAAATCTTTGGCTCATATTAGCTTTTTGCCTAAATTTTTCCATATCGATTACCCCACAGAATTATCTGCCGAATTACTCAAATGCAAAGATAACGCAGCTGTAGAGCAACTAGGAATCGAGTGGGGAATTCACCAATCCAAAGAACTCAAGGCAGCAGGTGTTCCTTGTATTCATTATTACACAATGTCTAATTCTACTTCTGTGAAGCAAATTGCCAAAGAAGTTTTTTAAATGCACTCATGAAGTATACTATTACATTGATTTTACTCCTCGTTGCGAAAGGTATTTTTGCTCAGGGCGTCAAACTTAAAAATGCTGTAGTCATTGCGCAATTTGAAAGAGAGGAAGATCGTTATGCCATGCAAGCTACACTTTCTGAGCTATTTAAAGCCTACCACGTGAGTGTCTTACCAGTCATGAATGTTTTGAAGCAAGGCGAAGACATCCAGCATTTACTCAATGACTCTATACAGTCTATCGTTCTCCAAAAAGGATTTGATTCGTATGTGGTTGTTAATGTACGTGGTTATGATCGCAAGTTTAAAGTAAGCGACGATACCCAAACTCTTGCGGAAATACTCGAAACAACTAGTATTTATCACATATACCGGGATGAAGCAACTTCTGTAAGTTTTGAATTTTCAGTTTATCGCGATGGAAAATTGATAGACAGACAAATTTTGCGCTGCGGTAATGTATCGGACCGAGATTCAGTATTGAAAAGATTGCGCAAGCGCTTGCCGAAAAAGATTTTACCACATTGGATTGCTGCCTAGTTATCCATTCGGTACTGCTTCTCCATTTCTCGGTCTTCAGGCGTACTGTAAATGCCACATTTGGGCTCTGCCTCAAATAATTTAATGACCTTAAATTGCGCTTGAAAAGGCCAATAAGTACTGCTGTACCAATGAATTTTTGCATTGAATCCTTCCCAAGGGTACATTGTTACGAGCGGTATAGATACTCCAGGGATTAATATCCAAGCTTTGTTCAGTCGGATACCAATTCCGATTTGATAATTCAATTGCAGCATGCCTCGGGAAAGCTCTGGCTGAAATAATTGTGGAACAGGATAAGCCGTAAAGTTATCTTGGTAGGTCATTGGGCCACGACTTAGGTTGTAATCAAAGTTGAGCCCCAAACTTTGGTCAAGAAAATGTTTGCGAACTTTTACCACTACTTTTTTCCCAAAATAAATCAATGAATGCGCTCTGAGGCTTCCGTATAAATAACCTGAGCTCAGTTTGCCATCTGCTGTAGTTGAACTATAAATTTCACCGAGGGCGTTTTGATTTTCAATGAGAGTAGATTCAAGCCCCCTGATTTGTCGGTAACCAATGCCCCAATCGAAATAATCCATGACGCGGCTTTTACCCAAAGCCTTGATTGGAGTTCCTTTCCATTTTGGGAAATGAGCCAAGCCAAATTCGGCGTAAAAACCCATTTTAGCCTCAGGTGTAATGGTGTAGTCTCCACGATCTACTTGATTGACGATGAGGTCTCCATTCAAAGGATCATTGACAAAGGAATAGGTAGGTCCAAGAGAAAATTGGTAGCCATGGTTTCTGACTTGCAGGTAATCATTGCCTTTCTTTTTGGATTTTTCAAATCCACCTTGTGCCCAACTTAGCGGCGCGCAGATTAAAAATAAGAGGAGAATTCTCATGTTTGGAAATTAAATGAACTACATCTTTCTAAGATGGCTTGCATGACTTCAGGGGAATCCCAGTTGGTTTCAATGAAGGGTTGGGCCATGATTTCATCCATGATCAAGCGCTGCTTTTTGCCTTGTTCATAAGCAACCGAATAAGGAATGTTGCTGAAAGTTACTTGGCTATACAAGGGCAACCATTTATTTGGATATAATTGACTGAACTTAGCTTCGATCTTTTTTCTCAGCAAGAAAGCAGGATCACCAACAAGATTTGCCATTTCGTTGTAGTTGTCAAGGGAGAGATCTTGTAAAGCGTCACCATTGGGTTTGCGCAGCGGGCTGTATGCTGACCATATTTTATCCCAATCATGGTTGTACTCGAGCATGAGCTCATTCAAGACGCGGCAATCTTCAAAACCAGCATTCATTCCTTGGCCATAAAATGGAACTGTAGCATGAGCAGCATCGCCCATGAGCCCTACTTTCCCATGAGCCCAAGGATAACAACGAATGATTGCTAAATTTGAAAGCGGGTGATCTTCCCATTTATCGGCGATGTCAGGCATCATTTGATGGAAGTCCGGGAAAACCGTTGCAAAGAATCGGTCTACATCGGTTTTGGATTTGAGTTTATCAAATGCAAATTCATGCTCTGAATGAGGCATGAACAGTGTACAGGTAAACGAGCCGTCTTCGTTAGCAAGTGCAATTAGCATGAAGCGACCGCGCGGCCAAATATGTAGCGCATCTTTATCCATCGGATATGAACCATCGGGAAGAGCAGGAAGTAAAATTTCGCGATAGCCGTCGCCGATGTAGTTTTGACTGTATTGAAAGCGATCAAGCTTTTGCATAGAATGGTAACGAACCGCACTGAACGCACCGTCAGCCGCAAAGATGACATCTGCTTTGGCTTCAAATTCTTGACCAGTTTGTGTATTGCGCAAATAAGCAACGGCATTTTTGGTATCGACGCGTAGACATTCAGTTTGGTAATGAATGGTGGCATTGCCATGGGTTTCGGCGATATCCATCATGGTAGCGTTGATTTTTCCTCGAGAAACAGAAAAGATCGCTTGCCCATCTTGTCCGTATTGTTGGTAAGTGAGATCGCCGTTCAGGGCATGCATCATGCGGCCATACATTGGTATGGCAATTTTGCGAATTTCATCACCAACACCAACTGCATCAAGTGCAGTCCAGCCGCGCACAGATAAGGCCAAGTTGATCGATTTACCAGCGCTTATTTCTGCTTTTCTAATATCTGGTCGACGCTCATAAATGGTAACATTATAGCCTGCTCTTGAAAGGTAAACAGCCCATAATGACCCAACTAATCCTGCGCCAATAATGATGGCTTCTCTTTTTTGCTCCATGTATTTTATTTAACCGTGCTTGCGCACAAAGGTAATCACTTCCCGAGTTCAACATACTTTTATGGCTGCTTTTTTAAAAAGCCAATATTGCGTTTCAAGCCTTCAAATTTGGTGCGTTTAATGGCACTTTTTCCGAATAAATACTGGAAGGTTTCTTGGTTCATGTTTTCCCATTCCAGCGTGCTCAAATTTAGAAATTCAGGATGTGGCTCAAATGCTGCTTCTTGGTGTTTTTTCGAGAAACGATTCCATGGACACACATCCTGACAAATGTCACAACCAAAAGCCCAGTTGTCCATTTTTCCTTTAAAACTAGCTGGTAAATCTTGGTCTTTGAGTTCTATAGTGAGGTAAGAAATACACTTTGAAGCGTCCAGTAAAAAAGGTGAAACAAAGGCTTGAGTAGGGCAGGCATCGAGGCAACGCGTACAAGTTCCGCAATAATCTTTTATGGGGCCGTCTGGTTCAAATTCGAGGTCGACAAAAAGTTCTGCAATAAAGAAAAAACTGCCGTGTTTCGGATGAATGAGGTTCGTGTTTTTGCCAATCCAGCCCAATCCAGCTTTCTGCGCCCAAGCTTTATCGAGTACAGGTGCCGAATCGACAAAAGCCCTGCCTTGGATATCGCCCACCTCTTGCCTCAAATCTTCGAGTAATGCTTTGAGTTTGGATTTGATGACAACATGGTAATCTTGTCCATAGGCATATTTAGCAACTTTGGGCGCTTCGGGATTTTGTTGGGTTTGTTCCGGAAAATAATTGAGTAAAAACGAGATAATGGTTTTTGTTCCCGGTTCGAGTAGCCTAGGATCAAGTCGCTTGTCAAAATGGTTTTCCATATAGCCCATTTTGCCGTTATAATTGAGTTTCAACCAATTTTCAAGCCGAGGGGCTTCGTCCTCTAGGAAACTAGCTTGCGAAAAACCAACATAAAAGAATCCGAGCTCGGATGCTCTTTTTTTGATATAAGGTTTGAATCGTTCGTGCTTCATGTCAGAACAAGCCTCCTTGAGCCCAACCGAGGTCGCGGCCCAAATGCTTATAACTTTTTTCAGTGGCTTTGCGTCCGCGAGGGGTGCGCATTAGAAATCCTTCTTGAATTAAAAAAGGCTCGTATACTTCTTCAAGGGTGCCTGCGTTTTCTCCGATGGCAGTAGCAATTGTTGAAAGCCCTACTGGGCCGCCATTGAATTTGTCTATGAGAACTTTTAAAATACGGATATCCATTTCGTCAAGGCCATTGGCATCGACGTTCAGTGCTTTGAGTGCAAATTCTGTGATGTCGTCGTCAATGAGGCCGGAACCTTTAATTTGGGCGAAATCTCGGACACGTCTGAGTAAGGCATTGGCAATTCTTGGAGTGCCCCTGCTGCGGCTGGCAATTTTGAAAGCTGCACCTTGAGTAATGCCAATTTGTAAAAGGCTCGAAGAGCGTTCAATAATGGCAGTAAGCGTTTCTGTATCGTAGTATTCTAAACGAGAATTGATGCCAAAACGGGCCCGCAAAGGCGAGGTAAGCAAGCCTGAACGCGTGGTTGCACCTATAAGTGTAAAAGGATTCAGGTTGATTTGAATTGATCTGGCGTTGGCTCCGGAATCAAGCATGATGTCGATCACGTAATCTTCCATGGCAGAATAAAGGTATTCCTCAACTACCGGACTCAAACGATGGATTTCATCTATAAATAAGACATCTCCTTGATTGAGGTTGGTAAGTAAGCCAGCTAGGTCACCAGGTTTGTCTAGAACAGGACCCGAAGTTACTTTGAAACCAACACCGAGTTCATTTGCAATAATATTGGCTAAAGTAGTTTTTCCAAGCCCAGGAGGGCCGTGCAGTAAAACGTGGTCAAGGGGTTCGTTGCGCAGTTGGGCTGCTCTAACAAAGACTTCTAAGTTTTCTACTACAGCCGGCTGACCCGCAAAATCGCGCAGCGATTTAGGGCGCAATACTTTGTCAATTTCTTGCTCATTTTGGCCTTCTGCCTCTTGTCTGTAGTCAAAGGAATCTTCCATCTCTTACAAAAGTAACAATTTTGTGATGCGGTGGTTTAGGAGAGTGCCTGAACTAATGCGCTGAGGTCTTCAAAATGGTAGTCTGCAACAACTAAATTGGGATGAGGTAAATGGGTTTTTTCAGGAATACAACAAACTTTCATGCGTGCAGCTAGTCCTGACAAAACGCCATTCCAGGAGTCTTCGATAACCAGACATTGCGTTGCTTTTACACCTAACTCTTGCGCTACTTTTAAGTAGACGCCTGGGTGCGGCTTTCCGAAGGGTTCGTGTTCAGCTGAATAGGTGAAATCAAACATGTGCGTCAAGTCCAGGGCTTCTAGAACGGTTTGAATTAGGAGTTCAGAAGAGGAGGTTGCAAGGCCGATTTTCAAGCCGTTTTTTCTGAAAAAATGCAAGGAGTCAGAAACTCCTTTGAGTTCTTTTGGAGCAGCTTGAATCAGGCTAATTAAAGCAGCGATGATTTCTTGCTCGACAACTTTCTCATTTGTTAAATTCCACCCTTCGTGCAGATTCCAAAAGTGTATCACTTCATCGATGCGAAGGCCAACTGTTCTCTGAAAATCTGCTTTTGTGAGTGTTGAACCGTATTGTCCAAAAACGGTTTCCATCGCTATTTTCCAAAGTGGTTCGGAGTCAATGAGAACGCCGTCCATATCGTAAATGACAGCTTTGAAATCTTTGAGATTTGGGTGTTGCTTAGCGTTCATGGAACAAGCGTACGGTTTCAATTTTTCTTTCGCTGACTTTTTCAATCACAAGTTCAAAAGAACCAATTTGTACGCGATCACCTTCGATCGGTAAACGTTCGAGTTGCTCTAGGATAAGCCCGGCTAAAGTATCGTATGCTTCTGATTCTTCGAGCCCAAAACCATATGTTTCATTGAGGTAGTCGATGTCAATGCGCGCTGAAAAAAGATATTCGTTTTCACTGACTTGTATTTCGGTGAGAGCTTCTTTGTCGTGTTCGTCTTCGATTTCCCCAAAAATTTCCTCTATGACATCCTCAAGAGTAATGATACCAGCTGTACCTCCGTATTCGTCTGTTACCACTGCAAAGTTTCCGGCTTGATTGGTAAACTTTTCCATTAACTCTTTGCCGGTAACAACGGTCGGAACGAATGAAATAGGCTTTAATATTTGTTTGATAGAACTTGGTTGCTTGAATAAGTCAAATGAATGGATGTAACCGATGATGTTGTCGATGTCTTCTCGGTAAATAATGAGTTTTGATAAACCTTTGCTGATCATAAGTGACTTCGCTTCGGCAATGCTGTCGTTGATATCTAGCGCGATAATTTCAGGCCTAGGAATCATGCAGTCACGGGCTTTTACATGCGAAAAATCAAGCGCATTTCTTAGTAAAAGCATGTCGTTGCCAAATTCTTGTTCGTCTGATAAGTTGGCACTGAGTTCATCGACATAGTTTTCTAGGTCAACTTTTGAAAAAACTCTTTTGTTATGATCTTTTTCAGAGCCTAATAATTTCAAGAACCCAGAACTTATGAGCATAATGAGTTGGGTAGGGAGGTAGAGTATGATATAGAGTAATAGGAGCGGAATGAGACCGAGATCAAGGGCTTTGTTTGGATTGAGTTGAACAATTGCCTTCGGTAGAAATTCGGCAGTTATGAGTACAATAAGTGTCGATAAAATGGTTTGCACAACCATAATTAAGCCTTGGTCTTGCAAGCCAATTTGTGCAAGTGCCGGACTCAGTATTTCACCGGCGGCTATTCCGTAAAGTACCAATGCCACATTATTTCCGAGCAACAAAAAGGCAATCATGTTACTCTCTTTGCGGTAAAATAGCGCTAGAATTTTTCCTTGGAAATTTTGGTTGTTTCTTAAAACTTCAATTCGCAACCTGTTGGCTGAGATATAGGAGAGTTCCATCGCTGAAAAGAAAGCTGAGCATAATAGCGAGCAGAGAATCAGGATGTATGTGTTATCCATGCGAATTAGTGTTCGAGTACGTCTTTACCGATGTCTCTGCGGTAATTGGCATCTTCAAAAGTAATTTTTGAAATAGAGTCGTAGCTTCTCTCTAGTGCGCTTTCAAGGTTTTTGCCGTAGGAGGTCACTGCTAATACTCGGCCACCATTGGATAAAACAGAAGGGCCATCGGCAAGTGTTCCAGCATGAAAAACCAAGCTGTCTGTGATGCTATTAAGGCCGTAAATCGTTTTGCCCTTTTCGTAAGGACCAGGATAGCCACCTGCAACCATCATAACCGTTGCGGCTGTTTTATCGTGGAACTGAATGTCTCTTTCAGATAGCGTGTGTGTGGCAACGCCTTCGAATAAATCAAGGATATCGCTTTTCAGACGCGGCATTACTACTTCGGTTTCTGGGTCTCCCATGCGGCAGTTGTATTCAATGACATAAGGGTCGCCTTTGACGTTTATAAGACCAAAAAACACAAAACCGTTGTAAGTGATTTTTTCTTGTTTCAGCCCTTTAATGGTTGGAATAACCACGCGATTTAGCACTTTATCCATAAATGCTGCATCTGCAAACGGCACCGGAGAAATAGCTCCCATTCCGCCCGTGTTGAGGCCGGTATCACCTTCGCCAATGCGCTTATAGTCTTTGGCTTCAGGGAGTAATTTAAAAGACTCGCCGTCGGTAATAGCAAAAACAGAAAGTTCAATACCATCTAAAAATTGCTGAATGACCACTTTGGCACTTGCTTTACCAAATTTCTCTTCGAGTAGCATTTCTTGTAATTCTTTTTTGGCTTCATCGAGGTCTTCGATGATCAAGACGCCTTTACCTGCAGCCAAGCCATCGGCTTTGAGTACATATGGGCCTTTCATATTGTCGAGAAAACGCAACCCTTCAGCTACAGTTTGAGCATTAAAGGTGCCATATTTGGCTGTAGGAATATGGTGTCTGGACATGAATGCTTTGGCGAAGTCTTTGCTTCCTTCAAGCTGGGCGCCTGTCTGACTTGGGCCAATAACTGCTACATTTTTTAATTGCGGATCATTGACAAAAAAATCGTAGATGCCAAGCACAAGCGGTTCTTCAGGACCGACAACAACCATATCGATGTGTTGCTGCAATACGAAGTTTTTGATTCCGTCAAAGTCGGTGACACTCAGTTCAATATTTTTTCCGTGCTTTTTGGTTCCGGCATTGCCTGGTGCGATAAAAAGCTCATCAAGGATTGAACTTTGGGCAATCTTCCAAGCGATGGCGTGTTCGCGGCCGCCCGAACCGAGTAGGAGAACTTTCATTTATTTACAATGAGATAGGATAGATTCAAAAATGCGCAAGCCATCGAGATTATTGAGTTGTTTATCTGCAGCGCGTTCTGGATGTGGCATCATGCCAAAAACATTTTTATTGCGGTTTGTGATACCGGCAATATTCAATAAGGAGCCGTTTGGATTGGCTTCTGCGGTATCTGAGCCATTTTCATCGCAGTAAGTGAAGAGAATTTGGTCATGTGCCTGTAGCGAAGACAATGTGGCTTCATCGGCATGAAAACGACCCTCGCCATGTGCAATCGGAATTTGAAATGCTTTTGATCTGTCAAGATCAATAGTAGGCGCAGCGGTTGTGCTGACTGCTTTCAAGTAAACATTTTTACAAATGAATTTTTGGTTGTTATTGTGTAAAAGAGCACCTTCTAACAAACCAGACTCTGTAAGGATCTGAAAGCCGTTGCAAATTCCCATCACGTAACCTCCATTGTTCGCATGTGCAATGACTGCCTCCATGATCGGAGAAAATTTGGCAATAGCACCCGAACGTAGGTAATCTCCATAGGAGAAGCCACCTGGTAGCACGACAAAATCTACACCTTGTAGGTCTGTATCTTTATGCCAAAGTTCAACAACGTCTTTTCCCATTAGGTCTCTGAGTACGTAAATCATGTCTTGATCACAGTTTGATCCTGGGAAGGTTACAACACCAAATTTCATGTTTATTTCAATTGAGCTTCAAAGTTAGTAAAAGTCTGAGCTTAAAAGCTCAAAACGACAAATTTTAGTAGAGTTGAAAGTAAGAATAGGTAAAAGAATAAATGCGATGAAATGCCTAAACTGCTACTCAATAAGGCATAGGCGAAGTAAAAAGAAAGGGGTAGTACAAGTAAACTCAAGAGACTTGTTTGTGAAACTAAAATAAAAGCACTCAGTCCAAGAAACCATGTGAAAAAAGTAAAGACATTGAGTACTTGAATTTGTTTTTTCAGTCTCAAAGATGCTTTTAACAGCCTCGCTCTAAGTCCGATGAGGCTCAGGACTAGCAAAATGTGCAGGAGCACCAGTATGGTAATTTCAAACCAGTGTAGCTGAGATAGTTGCCCATTAAATTTGAAGGGAAAATTGAACGGTTGCTCTGCTACGTAATAGCTAGCATACAGCAGTAATATTGGTGATGCAAGCCCCAATAAAAGCAAGATTAGCTCGCGTATTTGCAATGTGCGTAGAACGACCAGCATGATAAGTAATGCGGGGATAAGAAACAACAGCTGACTATTGAATAGCAACGCTATCCCAAATAAAAAACCGGCATTAAAACCTGCTTTTCTTGCATCGATTTGAGGGCGCACCCCAAAAAAAACAGCAAGCATTAGTATGCAACAAGTATGAATGATTGGCATCCATGAAAAATGCCCAAAATCAATAAAGAAACTGGAAAAAATCAGGTAGTTGAGGCTGATGATGTAGGTGTTTTTTTCTAAGAACTCTTGGCTGTTGAATACCCAATTTAAACAGAGTGCATTGATTATCAGGATGATAAATTGTAGACAAACAACCCCCCAATAAGTCCAATTTGGAATACTGACAAATGCAGGTTGGTCTTGTGCTCCGAAGTAAGGGGCAGCACCGATGATGTCTCCAAGAAGATATAATAGTAGAAAAAACGGGAGTAAAATGAGGACTCCGATTCTGTTATCGAGGAACAAACGCAACATATTCAAATTTACCAAGTTCTTTAGAGAAAGCTGGTGCTTTGTGAATAAGTAGCTCACATTGTTTAAAAAGAAAATAAGTTCCTGTTAATTCAGTGTTTTTACTCTTGCGAACAAAACAAAAAATAATATATTTGTTGCTCACATTTTTTTTGATCAATAGCATGGAAAAGGCTCAAAACCGTTACTCAGACTTAGACTTAGCAGAATTCAAGACACTCATTCAAGAAAAGCTCAAGGAAGCTTATGTAGATCTTGATTTACTCAAGGGCTCGTTGTCTCACAACGATGACCACGGCACCGACGACACCGGCCGCACCTTTAACATGATGGAAGACGGCTCAGAAACCCTTTCCAGAGAAGAGGTTGCCCAACTTGCTGCTCGTCAAGAAAAATTCATTCAGAGTTTAAATGCTGCTTTGGTTAGAATTGAAAACAAAACTTACGGTATTTGCCGCGTGACTGGTCTACTCATTCCAAAAGAAAGACTGCGTTTGGTACCTCATGCCACCATGAGCATCGATGCTAAAAACGCTCAAAAATAAACCTTGAAAAAACAAGCACTCTTTATTTCGGCAATCGTACTACTGTTGCTGCTTCTCGATCAATGGATCAAGCTTTGGATCAAAACGCAATTCTATCCTGGTGAATACCAACCTGTATTTGGTTCTTGGTTTGTGTTGCATTATACCGAAAATCCTGGAATGGCTTTTGGCCAAACCTTTGGTGCTTCAATGTGGGCCAAGTTAGCGCTTAGTTTGTTTCGTGTTGTTGCGATTATCTTGATCATTCGTTACCTCATTCAGCAAATGAAGCAGCTGGCATCCAAAGAATTTTTAGTGGTTGTAGCTTTGGTGCTTGCGGGTGCAACAGGCAATCTCCTTGACTCTATGTTTTACGACTTATTTTTCAATGTAGATCCATGTATTGGTTTCAATCAAATGGAGGGAAGCGGTATCAAAGCCGTGTGCCAGACCGGACATTTTTCCTATCCCATTGAAGTCAGACACCAAGGATTTTTATTTGGTAATGTGGTTGACATGTTTCAGTTTAACCTCACTTGGCCCCAAAAAATGCCTTTACTTGGCGGGCAGCAAATTTTTCCAGCTATCTGGAATTTAGCCGATGCCTGCATTTCTGTAGGTCTCATTTGGGCCATCATTAGGCAAAAAAAGTTTTTCCCGAAGAAAGAAAAGGATCAATAGGCAATTCTGCTCGCTAGAAATTCCATTTCATATTGCGATCATCAAGCATGGCAAACGATATCTTCCACGATGTCTTAGGTGAAATCTGGTTGCCGTCAGAAACAACCCCATAAATACCCACGCGCAAACGGCGTCTGCTCATTTTAAAATTGCGTTCAAGCCCCGCAAGAATCTCATAGTGTTCCCAATCGTATTCTTTGACATACATGGCACCGCCGCCCACTACCAAGCCCACTCTGGTTTTCTTAAAGTAAGGAATTTTATTTAATATAGCGCCGTTGTCATGGTGGACATAATGTGCCTGAAAAACATAATCAGTAGTGCGCAAGGTGGTGTCAAAGCCTTGAAAAGAATACAACGGATTCGAGAACCAAATGGGGTCACTGCGTCTTTGAAATTTGTAGTCGGGTTCATAGATAGCACGTGCACTTAAAAATTTCCCAACCGAAGCCCTGTAAGAAGAGGTACCAATTGTTCCTATTTTGAAATTTTGCATCACTTCAAACTGTAAATAGGAATGGTCAACAGCGCTTTTGAATACGTTTGGTAATCCGCGTTCAAGGTGTATTGAAAAAGTAGGGTAGGCTGAGCCTAATACAACTTTGCGATATGGTTCGCGCATGTAGCGCTGCGCCGGGGTATAAGAAGCACCAATATTGAGAATAAATGCATCATAGGGGTCAAATGCCAAAGGATCGTTATTTGGCAAGGTTTCGTCAATGCCAGTTAAAAATTCGTATCCTTCCAAACTCCTGCGCTTGGTATATTGGGTATTTGCATAAGCGTAAAAGCCATTGAATAATTCATACTCAAGGTTTAAATTGAGTCGGGTAGATTCAAAAAAGTTGTCGCGTTTATAGATTTGAGTGATGGCATCGTATCCACGTATCACATCGAAATCGTGGTTGACAGCAACTCTGAAAAAACCAAAATGAAAAGGATCAAAGCGGTATTTCCACCAGGTATCGCCTTTCCAATCGTTGTTTAAAAGCCCATAAGAAATACGGGTGTAGCAATCTAGGGTGCGTTCGTCTTTCCATTTTTTGAAATAATCAAAACTCGGGGTAATGCGCGGCCCAGCAATGTTGATAGGTTGAATAGTTGAGGCTACCGAGCCAAAGCCAAATTGTTGTTTTTTATCTCGGTTGCGGTGGTCTACGCCAAACCACAATACTTTCAAAGCCGTAATTTTATTGAAAACCGCATCGACACTATCTAAATATTCTTTGCGATTCATATAGTCACGGATGGAGTCTTTGGCGCGGATAAAACGAATTTCTTCATCTGTCAAGGCGATGCCGCGTTTTTGCTCCCAGTAGGCGCTGTCTCGTTCATAAGCAGCCTGTTCGGTAACGGCTACCTCTGCATTAAAGTATTTTTTGGCAAATGCAGGTTGAAAATTGTAATTCGAATAGATCGCCTCCGTTTTACATTGGCTAACGTCATTTTTGTATTTGACACCGTAGGTCAAGACCTGTTTATCCAACACACATAACGTGTCGCCTTGCAGCTCATATTCTTGTTCAATTCTGAAATAATCGTAGATCAATAGATTGCCTTTATTCATGGTGAGGTCAAGTTTTTTAACCATCCAGAGTGTGTCGACAACCCAAATATATCCTTCAAGGGTAGAGGTAGCTGTATTGCGTGGCGTAATTTTGATTTTCGAAATCATGTATCCATTCTCTTCGAATTTTTCCTCAAGTTTGTATTTATATGCAACAATTCCGGGTGCCGAGATAGGGGAGCTAACTGGCGTTTGATGAAGGTCGTCTAGGTGTAATAAGTTTTCAAAAAAATTGAAATTAGACTTTACGGTTGTGGTATAATACAATTGAGAAACATCACCCATTGCTTTATAGGCATTGCGTATTTCTTTGACTTGATTTGGTGGAGAATAAGAACGATGTAACTGTATTTCAGCAAGTTGAAGTTTATTGAGCCATTCCGGAATCTTGGGCCCTTCATTCATGAGGTCGCCATCATTGGCTGATTTCTCTTGTTTGTCTTTCTTTTGCTTGGCCTTCGGATTTTCTTTAGCAATTTGATCGCGCTGTTCAGTTGCTTTGATATAAACATCTACCTCGTGAGGGTAGTTCCACTGATTAATTTGGTCGCGCTTCTCGACTACCTTCATTATTTTATCGCGCCCGACATTCATCTTTTTGACAGTAACAGTAATTTCCTGCACCTCAGATAATTTCATTGGAAATAACTGAATATCGCGGCGCGTATCTTGATCTTTCATACCCAGATACAATTCGCGGTCTTGATAACCATCTGCTGAAAAGACCAAGTAATATTCGCCCGGGTTGAGATACATCTCATAGTACCCGTTTTGGTCAGCTATGGTTCGGAGGTCCGTGGCATTCTTGACAAAAATTGCCGCATTTGCGATCGGAAGGTTTTGTTCGTTGGTAATTACACCATTGAGCAATCGTTGCCCGTAGGCAGTACTGAAAAATAAGAGGAAGAAAAGGATGTATATTTTCACAAGTTTATTTAAGACCGTTTCTTCAAGGAAAGGTTACATAATTCAATCAGAAAAGATTATTTTTCTTGTATGTCTTTCATTTCCTGCAAGTGTTTTTGCATGCGTTTCATCATCCATTTTTTGGTGAAATACATGATGAGTGCCATCGCTGGAATGATAAAATAGGCAATCCAAGTTTGTGGCCCTTCTGTTGCAATTTTATAACAAACTACTATAAAACTAATAGCTGCAATGGCTAGCCAGAAGTATCCAGAAATTACATTGTAACGGGAAATGAAATCTTTTTGTGACATTATTGAATAGTTTGGTTTTTATCGAGTTGCCATGAACCCATGGGCTCTAATAGAACATAAGAACTGAAATCTTGTTTGGTCCGAATTCCTTTGCCAATGAGTCTGCCTTTTGGTGAGCGAATAATGACCGGCGCATTGGTGTAAATAGTGCTGTCTTTTTGATTCCAGTAGAGTGCTTCGGTTTCTAGTCGTTGTTTTTTGCGATGATTGTAAAGACAGACAGAATCTTTCACCATGAGTTCGCCTGTGCTATAATTAATTTGGCCCGAGAGCGCACTCAATGTCGAGACGACATCGCCTTTTTCATTGAAAAAGTACACTTTTAGGCTGTCTTTAATTTGAGTGATCTGCTCTTTATTTCGGTATGTTTCTGCCAATGCAGCATGTATTTCTACACGGGCATAACCTGCTTCAGCGTAGGTAAGAACTAGGTTTTTGGTAGTTTCAGTTGGGGCATCTTGCTCAAAACTAATTTTCTGAACAACAGCTACGTCGTTTTCACAGGCTACAAAAAAGCAAGCGAGGAGCCCCGTAAATAGGCACTTTAAAATACCGAGGATTAGTCTAGTTGACGCTTGCGGAACCATTTTTCAAAGTTCGAAGGAGCCATGATGAAACTTACGCGTGCACCTACAAAATTTTCTGACCAATCTGTACTTGGTACATTGCGTTGCCCCAAGGTAATACCCACATTGATAGATGATAAGGAGACCTGCGCTAAAAGTGGCATACCGAAACCAAGCGTGATGCCTCTTTCTTGGTATTGTTGACCATTACTGAGGTAAGGTAAGGTTTGTTGATAGTAGCCGGCTCTGTAACTCAGTTTTTCAAAAGCTTTAAGAGTCGCTAAATTCTCTAGGACTTTGAATTCTGGTTGAAATTGAACGCCAACACTCATTTTGCTGTAGTTGCTCTGATCAAAACCAGTAATGAGTGGTTCATTTTGAATGAGTTGTCCAAATTGGGCATAGCTTGCGTAAAGCTGTAAAAGAGGGTGTAATTCTCGGGTTTGTCTTTTGTAAGAGGGAAGTTTCCAGCTATAAGCAAAACCTGCTTGCCAACTTTGAGAGGCTGTTGCTTTGAAAGGTAGCATGCTGTAGGTTATGGTGTCGAAACTTGAAGGAACATTGATCGTTGCCGTGCTGTAAAGTTCTTTGAGAAGATCAGCTTTGAGTAATGTTTGAGGCTGATATACTGCAGAAAGCGTGATACTATGTTTTTTGCCAAGTGCCTGACTAAAATAAGTACCAAAATCAAAATTACTAGAGCGCACAATTAATGAATTGCGCTCTAGACCTCCGGCAGTACTGGCACCAGTTAAAAGCGTTGAGCTGCGTTCGTTGATGAGTGTGCCAAATAAATAGGATGCGTTTGCACCAACAGCGAATTTTGTTTTTGGTTTTTCAATGATGCCAAAAGAATAACCCAAATAAAGGTCTTGGATGGCTCCGCTGCCTTTGTACTGATAGCGTAAAGAATCTAGGCCGGTAAAAATGGTTTCTGTGATATGATAACCTCTGGAACTGAAGGGTCTTAATCCAAAGGACAAACCCATTTGCTTTCTGATTTTAAAACCTAAAGTAAATTCTTCTACCATAGGGGTGGCATTGAATTGCTGAACATTTCCACTTTGATACCACGATTGTCTGGAGTGTAAGCCGAGTGTGTAAAGTGTTGAACCTTTGCTAAGGCGATTATAACTCGCAGGGTTATAGTGATTTAATACCCCAGAATCGAGTACGTTAATGGTATTTTTACCGAGCGCATCAAACACACCGTGACCTTTACTGCTTTTTTCACCTAGGCCATAAAAGCTGGCTGGTTCAGCCGTGATGGATTGCGCTTGAGCGAGAAACATCCAAAAAAAGCAAATAATGAGAGAGAGTTTTTTATTCATGCGATTGGTAAAGGGACAAGATGCCCTCGATCGTTAAGTTTTCGTGTACAAAGATGCCATTTTTTTGGCCTATATCAAAATGTTTGGCATCACCACCTGTTATAAATACTTGCAAATCTGGATACCTCGACTGATAGGCCGAGAGCATGCCTTCGATTTCTTTTTGCCAACCTAAGTAAGTCCCCACCTGTAGACTTTCTTTAGAATCTTCCCCGATTAGTGTAGCAGCCTTATGGATGTCCAATTCTGGTAATTTTGCAGTAAAAGCGGCCAAAGCTTTGGCGCGCATCGATAAGCCTGGGCTGATAGATCCGCCGAGGTATTCATTTTGGGCATTCACAAAATCAAATTTGATGCAGGTACCAAGGTCAATAGACAGTTTTGATTTTTCAGGAGCCAAATAGGCAAGTGCTGCGGCATTACACAAACGGTCTTTGCCCAGTGTTTCTGGACTTTTGTAAGCCATTGTAAATGGAAGCTGCTTTTGCTGATTCACTTCAAAACAAGTTGAAAAATAAGACAAAAGGGTTGTAGTAAGAGCATCTTGAACAACAGACGAAAATGCCAAGGGGATGTTACTATCCAAAGTATTTAATGGAAATGCTGTTGAATTATAACGCCTAACCCATTGAATGCGACCTTTTTGAGCAAGGGCTATTTTGATTTGGGTATTCCCGGCATCGAGTAAATAAACTTGTTCTGAAACAGGCATCTTCAAAAATACTTAGCTTTTTTGAACTTTTTTAGCTTT
>JBJTCG010000018.1:0-10945 GCA_046091725.1 Flavobacteriales bacterium
GTGCCATCGATTTCGTCGTCATTGGCGCCTTCCAAAGTAAAGCTTGGTACAATGCTACAGTCTGTGCCAAAATATACACCAATCTGCCCGTTGTATTCAACTCCTGTAGCGTCGATGCGCACATTGCCAGATGCAGGTGCCACGAACTTAAACCATGTCGTGTGGTTCAAGTTGTTGTTGGCCCAACCAGTTGTTGTTTGTGCACCGGTTACTGGTGGAACAATCTGTAGTTCTTCAGCAGATACCGTTGCGCCTGTGTTGTTGTAGAGCAAGCCCGGTGCACCTACTGTAATTGGGTGTGCACCACATGGGTTGTCATTGCTAATTGGCATGATCAAGCTAATTGGGCCTACATATACAGAGGTGTCTTGTCCACACACTGCTTGTAAATAAACATCAAATGCTTGTCCAGGATACCATGCCGCATTGACAGTAGTATCTGTAAAGTTGTTGTTTAATGCATAAACTGCTCCAGTATACAACGCAGAGTCTTGGGCTACTACTTGTAGATTGAAGCCTGTTGCTGGATAGAATGAAGTATATGGTGCCCAATTCCAGCTGCTCATCAAGCTGTCTACTCCTGCAGTACTTGCAAAACCTGTAGGGTTGGGACAAATTGGTGGGGTCTGGAAGTTATAGAACAATCCATTGCTTTGTAAGCCTCCTGAACATGACGAGTAAATATACATGTCATAGTTGGCTAGTGGAATTAAGTTCAATAACTGAACTGACGCTGCTGTAACCGTCAATGTTGTTCCGCTTGTTGCTGGGTCAAAACCTGCAGGACCATAAACTACGGTCCAGGATGTCTCGCCAGCAGCACTTGCCGTCCAGGTAAACGCAGCTTCATTAGGGAAGATATACGACGTGGTTAAAGCTACCGGGTTCGGGCAGTCTACATAGTAGAAATGCACACAGCTGTTGTTCTGTAAGTACGCCTGATTGTTCATCGAAACATTCACGTTCTGCGGACCGCGTACACCGATCTCGGCGTCTGCTCCGTAATCCCAGGTGGTTGGGTTGCCCATGATTACATCGTCATATACATAGTATATCTCTTGGGTAGCCTCGTCGATGATCAACTCAAAGGTGGCGCCATTAGGGAAAATTGGAGAATTCCAATGCGGCAAGTTTTTCCATTGTACGACAAACTTGCTATTTGGGGAGGTGCCTAATTGTTGGTAATAAATACCCCCGCCAACTGCATAAGACTGTGCCAATTGCTGAATAAAAGGATACAAACCATTTCCGGCTTCCATGACATAGTTTACTTGTGCGGTAGTAGTTCCTAATTTAACACCCCCAGTTGCACCGATTGTAGCGGTAGTAATTAAATTACCTTGGTACAATAGTGGGAATGGAAGTGTTATTCCGATTTCACCTAAGTAAGCAATGTTGTTATAGGTAGCAGTAGTACTCGTACTCAAGTCTATGAAACCACCTGTTGGGCACTCGTTGTCCCATTGGATATACTGCCCTTGATCATAGGTGTTCCAAGAAATCATTGGAGACCAATAAGAAGAGTCACCTGGGGTACATACAGCACGAACTCTTGCTTGATAAAAACTATAAGCAGTTAAAGACCCTATGGTATAAGGATGGGTAGTTGTGTTGATGATTGTGCCGGTTCCTGGCGTAAAGCCAAGCGGGCCATATTCAATTTGCCATTGTGTTTCAGAGCCACCAGGTGTCCAGTTGATAGTGCCACTATTTAAATTTGATGAGACTACATTTAAAGCCGTTGGTTGTGGACATGTTGGCGGAGCAATGATATTCACAAAATAATCTTCGGTTTCTCCCCAAGTGTAGGTGCCACATGGGTTCACGCCCGTTGTTACCGTTGTTTCAACATTTACCACGCGCATTCGAGTAAGCCCTTGAAGCGCCCCTGTTGGAACAGCCACTGTGCCTGTTTCAATGTGCGGACCAACTGTAGCCGCTGTTGAAGTATATACTAACTCTCCCGGATCAGTAAACAAGCCATTTTGATTGAAATCTATCCAAGCTTTGGTCCAGTTATTGTAATTCCCATTACATGTCCCAATTTCCACTGAAAAAGGATAAATTACACCAGGAGCTAAAACCGGAGGTGCCACACTTGTTGTAAAATTAGAGTAGTTACTTACTACTGAGCCGGGGCCTGGTGCGGCTACCCCACATGTTGAAGTGTTATTGAGTGTGTTTAATGTAACATTGAAGATTTCTTCGTCAGCTGCAGATGTAGAAGCACTTGTACAATAGCAATTGACAAAAGTATTCGTTGTAACCTGAAGGGGCACGGCCGTAGCAGTTGTGGCGGCCGAAGTACAAGTAACTATACACTGATACCATGTGTTAGCTGTTTGAGTGGTAGTGAAAGCTGAAGTAGTGGCTCCTGGAATATTTGTCCAAGGACCGGTTGCAGAAGAACCACTTTGCCATTGATAAGTTAATCCCGAAGAAAACGTAGCGCCTGCCATGCTCAGCGTAAAAGGGACTCCTGGACAAACAGGGTTTGCCGTTGATGCAGTATTACCAGCATTTGGCGTGCCTGTACAAGCATTGCCAGAAATGAAGTCGACAGACCCTAAAAAACCTCGGTTATTGATGCCGCTTGTTAATGTTCCCCCAAAACCGATGTTTGTTCCAGTTATAATATTGCAACCTCCACCTGAAAAAGTATAGGAGCCAGCTGTAATAGTAGAATATCTCAAACCAGAAGTCAAAGAAAGGCAGATGCCATAAGTTGTGCCCGCTGGCACGATAAAGCTTAGACCTGTTAACATAGGTTGCCCAACATTTGTGGTGGTGTTAGCTACACCCGTAAATGGCTGTGCTGCTACTTGTACCCAACCATTTGTAGTATTAACTGCCATCGTAGTACTATTAATTGGGGTTGGGTTATACCAAAGCGTAGCTGTATTGGCTCCTGTTAAACCAGTACAGGATGATATACCTGTAATAATTATATCAGACGTGTTTGAGTTCTGAAAATTAAACGTAATAATACTTGAACCGTTATTATTGGTAAAGTTGGTTGAAATGGTTGCTTGAGCATTAATTTGCCCTGTAAAAAACAAACCAACCAGCAAATGAAGCAGTAATAGTTTTTTCATGATTTTCAATTAATTGATTTTCCTAAAAATTGGGTAACCAAAGATATGAAAAGGAAACAAAAAAGCCACCCCTTGGGGTGGCTTTCGAATATTCAGTGGAGTTTAGTTATTGTTTAACTACTCTGAATGTTTGTACAGAATCTGCAGCAGTGATGCGGATCATGTAAACACCAGTTGTCATGTTGGTCAAGTTCAGTGTAGAACCGTTGGCAACATTTGTGTAGTCAATTACTAATTTACCTTGTGCATCAAATACCTGAGCTTTTGCAGTTAAGTCAGTTGGCATTGAAATGCTCAATTCACCTGTTGTTGGGTTCGGTTGAACGCTCATTGCAACTTCTGCAATTTGGTCAATACCCACTGCATCAATTGTGATACAATCTGACTGGTCTGAACATCCTTGCGGTGTACTTACAATTACTGCGTATGTTCCGTTTGCCAAAGCATTAAATGTAGCAAAGGAAGCATTTGGAATATCAGTACCAGTAGCACAATTGATCCACTGATAGTTATATGTACCTGGTGTAGCAGTAATTGTTACATCATTTACAAGCGTTGCAACCGCAACAGGAGTAGCATTTACAAATACAGTTACCTGATCTGTACCTGCACAGCCATTTGTTGTTGTACCTGTTACAGTGTACGTTGCAGTAGTTCCAGGAGTAAACGGTGTTGCATTGGCAATACCACCAGTCCATTGGTAAGCAGTTGCGCCTGTAGCAGAAAGTGTTACGTTTTCACCGGCACAAATTGTTTGATCTGCACCAGCACTTACCACTGGAAGTGCAACAACAGTAACAGTAACTTGATCTTGGTTAGTACAGTTGTTTAATCCTGTCGCTACAGCTGTATAGGTTGCTGTTGCAGCTGGCACAAAAGATAATCCGTTGCTTACGTTTGATGTTAACCAAGTGATGTTACCTGTACCAGTTGCATTCAAGACAACTGCAGATCCATCACAGATTGTTTGATCCGGACCAGCGTTGATTACTGGAATAGGAAGAACGTTAACGTTTGTTGAGCCCGAAGTACTTCCACAAGCACTTGTTGCAACATATGTCAAAGTTACTACTACTGGGTCATTTGCAGCCGGCAAATATGTGATTGCTGCACTTGAAATATTCGGTGTAATTGTACCGTTCCCCGAAGTTGTCCAGTAACCACCTAAGCTGTTTTGCGGAGCCGCACTAAATGCAGCCGCTGTATTAGCACAAACTGTTTGAGCGGCAGAAACTGTTACTGATGGGCCAGTAGAGACAGTCACTTGTACTTGGTCAACGTTTGTACAACCATTGGCACCAACACCTGTAACCGTATAAATCTGAGATGCAGTTGGGTAGAATGGCACACCTTGAGTAACGTTGTTATTCCAGATATAGCTTGCTGCGCCGGTAGCATTCAATGTAGCACCTGTGCCTGCACAAATTGTTTGGTCAAGACCAGCGTTTACTGTTGGTAATGCCAAGACTGTTACGACCATTTGGTCTTGGTTTGTACAACCATTTGCACCTACAACAGAAACTGTTAGTGTTTGAGATGTAGTTGGCACAAACTGAGTGTTGTTTGCGTAACCACCTGTCCAAGTAAACGGACCAACAACAGCAGTTGGTGATGTAATAGTTGTAGTTGCATTCAAAATGATTGGTGTACCCGCACAAATTGTTTGGTCAAGACCTGCATTTACTACTGGTTGAGGCAATACGTTTACGATTACGATATCTTGGTTTTGACAACCATTGATATTTGTACCTGTAACAGTGTAAGAAGCCGTTTGGCTTGGGAAGAATGGAGTCGCATTTGAAATGTTCAAACTTGGATGTGTAGTTGTCCAAGCGTAAGAAAGAGCACCCGAACCAGACAATGTTACAGGTGACGCATTACAAACTGTTTGGTCAACACCAGCATTTACTACTGGTAAAGCGTAGATTGTAAGAACAGCTTGGTCATTATTAGTACAACCAACAGCATTCTGAACGTTTACTTGGTATGTGTATGTTCCAGGAGCTGTTGGTGTAACAACCAAAGAACTACCTGTAACCGGTGCAGAAATACCACTATTTGCATAGTTTGTCATTGTCCAAGTATATGGCGCTAATCCAGTCGCGTTGAAAGTGGCAGTTTGGTTCAAACATATAGCTTGATCCACGCCTGCATTAGCCGCTGGAACTGTTGAATAAGTAATTTGAACATCATCTGTATCCACACAACCATTCACATCAGTACTGGTAACCACGAATGTACCTGTCGCACCAATTTGGAATGGAATTCCATTAGTAACACCTGAAACCGGACCACTCCAAATGTAGTTCAAGCCTGAACCAAATGTTGTAGTCGCAGTAAGCGTCGCAGGCATTGTTGCGTTATTTGAACAAATCAATTGGTCAACACCAGCATTTACAATTGGTAGTGGGTTGATTGTAATTGTATTTGTAGTTGCAGAAGTTGTACAACCAGTGGCTACATCAGTTAAAACTACGTTGTATGAAGCAGTAGTTGGTGTAGTTCCTGTGTTAGAAAGTGTCGTCGAACCAGCTGCCGCATTGATAGCAGGCGTGGTGTTCCAAGCGTAAGAATACACTGCACTTGGACCAGATTGTAGGTTCACTTTATAGTCTTCAGTTTCACCCCAAGTATAAGTTCCACAAGAGTTGATAGAAGCAGGTGAAGTTTCTACGTTAACAACGCGCATTCGTGTCAAACCAGGTACAAAACCAGTTGTCGGAATTGTAATTGTAGCAGTTTCAATGTGCGCACCAACAAATGTTGCAGGTGAAGCGTAAATATTCTCACCGGCATCTAGGAAGTCGCCATCGCGGTTGAAGTCAATATAGACCTTCACTGCGTTACTGTAGTTACCCCCACAAGTACCAATTTGCAATGATAAAGGAATAGTTGCACCTGCCAAAATATTTGGTGCGGCTACAGTAGCTGTGTAATCAGAATAGAGGTTCAAAGTTGAACCAGGGCCACCGGTTGTAGCACAAGTAGAAGAGTTATTTAATGTTCCAAACGTTACATTCAAAATTTCTTCATCAGCTGTTGAAGTTGCATTACTTGCACAATAACCTGTAGGCAATGTTTGTGGTCCTGTAACCATACTAGAAACATTTAAGTTAACTAAGCTATTGTGACATGGTGTAACAGCTGCTGCAGTTACTGTGGTTACTACAGGAGTAGGATTTACAAGTAAAGTTGCTGTAACTTGATTAGCACAGTTTGCATTTGTACCAGTGATAGTATAAGTATATGTTCCAGCAACTGTAGGTGTAAGTGCTAGTGCAGCTCCTGTTACTGCAGCTGACATACCGCTACCTGCATAAGACGCTGTATTCCAAGAATAAGTGTAAGCTGGAGTTGCTGTTGCTGAACCTGTGAAGGTGTTTGTTGAACCTAAACAAATTACTTGTGACACATTAGAAGAAGCAATATTGATTGCTGGTGGAGCAGTTACTGTCACTACTACTGGCGTAGCAGGGCTGATACAACCGTTGGTTCCGTTTTCTGTTACATAGAAAGTGCTAGTAGAAGAAACAATAGAACCAAATGTTGTTAGTCCAGCGATCATTGGAGCTCTTTTAATGACAATATCATCTAAAATTGTCCCAGAAGCGATACCGCCTGAACGTGAACGCCAAACGTATGCCCAGTTTGCCTTGTTTGCAGAAACAAATGCTGCAGGAAGCTGAACGTTTGTGAAGATTGGAGTACCGTTCATGGTCATGTTCAATACACCAGCTGGGTTGATAGTAACTACAATTGCAGATGTAGCTCCAATCCAAGCAGTATTTGGCACATAAGCAAGGACACCTGCGTCAGTAGGGGATTGGTTTACGATGTTACAGTTATACATTAAGTAGATACCTTGTGTGTTCGTACCATTTGTATAAGTGTCAAAAGCGATTTTCAGTTTTGTACCTGTACCGTTCTCAGCACTTGGTGTAACAGCCAAGGCGTTTACGTCGTCACCAAAACTGAAAGCCATACCGTCGGCAGTATTGGCAACGCCACCACCTTGGTTTGTATATGAGAAAGAGATTTCATGATTGTTTGTATTGATACCAGAAGCAGCTACTGTGATACCACCAGACTGAGAAAGTGCATTCGGGTGAAGTACAAGTTGACCACCTGTAATAGCTGCAAGACCTGAAAGCTGTGCGTTAGTTAATGTTGATGTAGCAAAGTTGTTAGTCCAGTACGTCGCTAATGGGCCATAGTTTGAACCTTGAGCCAAAGTTGTTGTTGCTGCATCACTATACCAGTTCATCTGACCATTTCCGCCGCCACCAGTTACTGAAGCAACACTTGCAGTTGGAATTTGGAAACCACAATGAGTAGAGTTAGTTGCAATTGGAGCTGCAGGTAAAGGAAGTACGGTTAAAGTTGTAGGTGACGAAGTAACCTGACATCCTGCCGCACTAACCAAAGCAGTGTAAGAAGCCGTTGCAGTTGGTGTAATTGCAAGTGGGTTAGTAGAGCCTACAGCTGTAGCTCCTGAAGACCAAGCAACTGCTGTAATAGCCGGCACTGCACCACCACCAATGTTTGATGATACAATATTCAACATATAGTCTTCGTATTCTCCCCAAGAAGAAGTGCTAGCTGCACTTGTAATGAGCGTTTCAAGGATTACAACACGCATACGTGTTTGACCATTCAATGCCGTTAACGGAATCAAGAAAGACCCCGTAACAGTATAGGCACCTGGGGCAGTGGCTGCTGGAGCATAAGCCATTTCACCTGCATCTGCAAATGAACCATTTCTATTGTAGTCAATGAAAATAGCCATTGAATTGTTGTAAGCAAAACCTGTAGTTAAGCTTGAAAGTGAGAAGTTGTACGACTGTCCAGCATTCATCGTGTAAGGGCCAAATGCTGTAAAGTTTGAGTACGAACCCGCTGTACCTGTAGCAACACCAATTGTACCCGTAAGGTCATTGATCGGTGTAGAGTTGCTCAAGATTGTAGTCGAGCCTTGTGTAATTGTTATTCCTCCGAAATCTTCATCAAAAGTTGGAGAAGAAACACTCGGAATAGTGTAGTTTACAGGCGGGTTAGAATTAGCAAGGGAAACAGCTAAGTTGCTAGTCTGACCGCTACAAATTGTCGCCGGGTTAGAAGAAGCCGCGGCAGTAATTCCTAATAATGGTGCATCTGCATAAGAAGTACCATTAAATACAGTGGTTGCAGCAGCATTTGTTGCAGTAACTGACCAAGTTACAGTAGCTGTTACAGGTGTTGCAACAGGAATTGTACCGGTCCAAGTTGTACCGCTTGTGTTTGTTAGTGTAATGCTTGGCTGAGCCACACCGTTGAATGCATAAGACAACACAGCTGAAGTTATAGCACCACCTGTAGTAGCGATATTAAATGTAAATGCATGTGTTGACGGCGTACAAGAAACTGCAGCAGATGGGTTTGAAGCAGTAACCGTAATTTGTGGAGCAGTTGTGATACCGTTGAATTCAAATGCACCACGGTCTGGAGCAGCACCTGTACCTGTATACCCTGCGTTTCCTGCACGTGTTACGTTTGCATAATCATTGGTAATTCCAGCAACTTGAATTGCACCACCTTCTACTTGAGTAGTAATGCCCGCTACCGGCTTAAGGTAGTCTGCACTTGCAGGAGTCAAGCTCATAAAGAATGAACCAGCTGTTGGGTATGTAAATGTTTCACCGGTCATTGAATATAAATCTCGTGGTGTAACCAATGTTTTGTAGTTAGCAAGTGTTTGCTGTAAAACTGTACCTTCCATGTAGATAACACGAGATGTACTTGGAGTACCCGCAAATAACATGTTGTTATTTGATGCGGCATCAAAATTGTTTAATTGTGTTGCTGTTGATCTTCTGAATGCGGCGGCAACACCAGTACCTGTAACACCGGAAAGGTTGATTACAATGTTATTTCTCAAAATAAGATTAGCTGTTGTTGCGGTAGCGCTTGACGCATGGAAAATCCCAGAGGTAGAAAAGCTTGCTCCTGTTGAAGTTGCATTTAAAAATATTGAATTATATGCAATATCATGTGTGGTTAAAGTAGCTGTAGCTGTAAGGGAAATTCCACGGATAATATCTGCGGTTGTGCTGGTTCCGATTGGAGTTTTTAAATCTCCAATTACGTTATTAGTAATAGTAGAAATACCAGATACGATATTGATACCGAATACAGAACTACCCGCATTTGAACCCGTAAGGTTGGCAACTTTATTTCTATTAAAGTTGATTCCTGTACCACCAGTCAAGTAAATACCACTTACGTTTGAAGCCCCTGTTGAAGTAAGGCCAGTCACACTATTGCTATATGCGCTCATTCCAGCTGGAAATGCAGCGTAAATACCATAAGTTGTTCCAGCTGCGGTAATATTTGAAATGGTGTTATTATAGAAAGAAGAGGTGTTGTTTCCGTTGCCAATGTAAAAGCCAAAGAAAGTACCTGTACCAGTGTAAGTAACGTTCGAAATTGTGTTTCCGAAAGCAGTCATACTTGTGTTAGAGATAAACATTGGGTACTGAGACGAAGTCCCACCCATAGTATATCCAGCAATTGAGTTGTTTGATGTAGTACCATTTCCTGAGTTGTAAATTCCATAGAAAATTCCTGAAGTAGCAGTAAACGAAGGAACGGTATTATTATTCATGTTGGCAGCAAATGCAGTGCCAAAACGGTAAATAGCGTATGTAGAACCTGTACTTGCCGCACCAAAACCAACAGTATTGTTGTTTATGTTGATTGTTCCTGCTGTACTTGATCCTGCACTGTAAATTCCATATCGAAAACCGCTAGTGGTGGTAGTTGTAATCGTATTGTTATTGACATTCGCGATTCCGTGGTCTGAAGAACTAGATAACATTATGCCATAAAGACCGTTTGTTCCTGCTACACCACCATTCGCCATGTTGTTAACAACATTATTATTCACATTGACATTTCTATAATAAATCATGTAAACTCCATAGGCTGTTGAAGTAGACAAACCTGCTAGTTTTTGAATAGTGTTTCCTGTGATATTAATATTGTTGTCGTAGAAATCAAAAGGCGTAACATCGTTGTAACCACGCACATAAACCCCTACATGGCAATCGTTGATTGTGTTATTACTGAACGTTAAATTCTCATTGCGACCTCCTAATGCTGAAACAAATATTCCTGTTGCAGAAGTTGTTGTAGACAACGCATCGTTGTTTGAGGACATGATACCTGTTGTAACACCTGCAGTACCACGATTCATGGTGATTGTACTATTTGTAATAGTGATGTTTTTACAACCATTTGTGCCGCTCAACTTTCTAAGGTAAAAACCATATTCAATGCCTGTAGTTGTAGAAGAGGCAACTGAAGCTGTTAAGTTGATTCCATTTACTGTAACGAAGTCAGATCCTTCGAAAATAACAATGGCATCAGCTTGAGCACCTAGAACAGTGGAGTTAATTGTTCCCGCATCTGTTCGTGTGATGACAGGATTGGCGCCTGTGCCACTTTTTTGGATGACGATTGGGTTAGCTGAAGTACCCGTTGCCGTAATGATAAGCGGCGCAGTTGTAGATTCAGTGTAACCAGAAGCAACATTGAACGTTACCCCTCCAGTTCCAACACCCTGTGTGTTAAGGTCTGTGATTGCCGCCGCGATGGTGGCATAGTTTCCTGGAATTGTTTTAGTACCAGTGAGCTGAGCCATTAAATTGGTCGTGCTCAATAACATTAAAACAACCACCAAAAAATGTAGTGGTTTAAGTTTAGTAGTAATTCGCATTTTGTAGAAGTTTAAAAATCTAGATTGGCAAATATATTGTTTAATAATTTAAAAACAAAAATTAAATGTTTAAGAATTTTTATGAGTTTCATGTACT
>JBJTCG010000019.1:0-17744 GCA_046091725.1 Flavobacteriales bacterium
TACTGATACAGTCGGTTTGGGTGGTTGCAGTATGTCCGATCAAATTGATGTGACGGTGCTGCCCGCATATCAAATCGCTATTCAAGATACGCTTTGTAACGGTGGTCCTTTTGTTTATAATGGTTTGAGCTTTTCCCAAACGGGTATCTACATTGATTCTTCCTTGACCATCAATGGTTGCGATTCTATTACAACTTTCAATATTGCCATTTCTCAGACACCTGTATTTAGCGTTTCTGATACATTGATATGCATTGGGCAAAGTACTACTCAAATTCCTTCAAGTACCTTTACTAATGTCCAATATTATTGGCTACCACTGGGCATTGTATTGCCGGTTCAAGGCCCTACCTACAGCGTGGCTCCAAATTCAACGAATACCTATTACGTTACTGCAATTGACACCTATCTTTGTAATTATACAGATACCTTCTCAATTCAAGTTGCTCCTTTGCCAAATATGCAGTTGACGGCAAATAGCCTTGTTCTCTGTGCTTATGATACCTTGCTATTGAATGCTACAGGAGCTGCAACTTATTCATGGAATGGACCAGTAACCTTTTCTTCAGGAAGTACGCAACAAATAATGAATCCTCTAGGTGGAACTTACGAAGTCATTGGCACCACCCAATTTGGCTGCCAAGACAGTACTACATTGCAAATTACGGTTAATCCGGTCCCGGTATTAAACATTACACCTGACCAAGGTATTTGCCCAGGTTTTTCTGCGTCAATTAATATTTCGGGTGCCACCAACTACACCTGGACCGATCCAAATTTAACAGGAACCAGTCTGACTCTTACTCCATTGCAAACCAATACTTACACCGTAGTGGGTAGCAATGTTTTTAACTGTTATGATACGGCTAGTACAATAGTAACTGTCTATGCTCAGCCGCTCGCGCAATTTACAGCAGACCCAATCATTTTGACCAATGACAACCCTACAGTTACAATTTCGAATACTTCACAAAATGCAGCGTTGTCCTTCTGGGATTTCGGTGACGGAACCACACAAGAATCTGCTCAAAATGACTTTTCATATTCTTATCCATTTGTAGAGGATCAAAATTACACTGTCATACTTAGCGTTGAAAGCGCAGAGGGTTGTACCGATCAGACACAAGTGCTCATTCAAATCAAAGGTGGCATCATTTATTATGTGCCAAATACATTTACGCCCGATGGTGATGCTTGCAATAACGTATTCAAACCAATTTTTACTTCAGGTTTCGATCCAAAAAGTTATCATCTCTTTGTTTTCAACCGTTGGGGTGAAATTATTTTTGAATCTTTTGACAAGGATATGGGTTGGGATGGTACGGTCAATTTTATTCCGGTTTCAGAGGGTATGTATACGTATAAAATTGATTTCAAATCGGTCAATAACGATGATATCCATACTGTCAACGGACATGTTTTGTTAATGAGATAAATATGGTAAAAAGTTTACGCGGGCATTTTTTTATATTTTTCTTAATGATTGCCTTGAGCGAAATTTCTCATGCGCAATCAATTGGTGGCGTTGTCAATATTTATACGGCAGTCACCAACATGACCCCAAATAGCGTCACGGTAACAAGTGCCAGTGGCTTTGCCGTTGGTGACCGCGTCCTGCTCATTCAAATGAAAGGAGCCCTGATCAATACTACCAATACTGCAAGTTTCGGACAAATTACAAACCTTGGAAGTGCCGGTAATTTTGAATTCACCAATGTTGCAGCTATCAACGGAAATCAGGTCACTTTTGTGGCCAATTTGTGTAAGCCTTTTAGTCCTGCTGGAAAGGTTCAGCTCATTCGTGTTCCGGTATATGGACAGGCCACCATCAATGCGCCTGTAACGGCTACTCCGTGGAACGGAACAATAGGTGGAGTAGTCGCTATTGAGGCAACAACAAGTTTGACCTTCAACAACCAAATTAATGTCAGTGGGCAAGGTTTTGTTGGAGGAGCTGTGACTACAGGTTGGTTCATGTGTAATGATCCTAATTTTGCAAATCCGGGCACAGCGGCCGGTAAAAAAGGAGAGGGTATCGCCGCAGCACCGCTCAATATGGAAGGTAATCGTGCACCCTTAGCTAATGGTGGCGGAGGTGCCAATACTGGTAATCCCGGGGCTGGTGGCGGTTCGAATGGAGGAGTTGGTGGCCGAGGTGGCAATCAATTTTCCGGATCTTGCCCTGTCAATACAGCTTTCGGAATGGGTGGCTTGGCGCTCAATTATTCAACCTATCGCGCTTATTTAGGCGGCGGTGGAGGAGGAGGCTACAAGGACAATGGGCTCAGTTGTACACCCGGAGCAAACGGTGGTGGTATCGTTTTTATCATCACACCATCCATCATTGGAAACAACCAGCAAATCAATGCAAGCGGCGCAAGTGTGATCGGAAATACTGATTCAGAAGGAGCAGGCGCTGGTGGTGCTGGCGGTTGTGTTTATTTATTGTCAAACACTATTAATTCTAATTTGAACATCAATGTTGCCGGAGGAAATGGCGGTAACATTTTCAGCACAATGTGGTCTTCAGCGTGTCACGGCCCTGGCGGAGGCGGAGGTGGTGGTGCCATCGTTTTTCAACAAGCGGCAACTCCGGTAAATGTTACACCGAGCCTAACCGGTGGTAACCCAGGTAGCATCTTGCATACAGGCCCGGCTTGCTCCGGAACAAATTTTGGTGCACAAGCAGGTGCAAACGGGATATTAGTTTATAATTACACGCCACCTGCTGCTGGTACACCTCCAAATTTGGGTCCCGATACCACCATTTGTGCCGGAACTTCCTTATTAATTCAACCTGATACAACATATGCTTCTTATTCCTGGAATACGGGGGCTACAACACCAAGTATCACGGTTTCCAATGCCGGAACTTATTGGTTAGATGTTCCAAGTGGTTGTGGTCTTGCTCGAGATTCAATCGTCATTAGCGTGCAGACACCTGTAGTCGATTTAGGCCCCGATACCTATCATTGTTTAGGTGATTCAAGCGCACTTCAGGCAACAAGTGTATACAGTACTTATTTATGGTCGAATGGTGCCTCAACGGCCTCCATTTTTGTGCAAAGTGCCGGCACTTATACCTTAACCATAACAGACAATTTGGGCTGTGTGGCCCAAGATCAAATCAATATTTCAGTATTGCAACCAGATACCAGTTCAAATAATCTGAGTTTATGTATAGGGTCTACTTACAACTTCTTTGGGCAAAATATCAATGCAGCCGGAACCTACTCAGCCTTGCTGACCAATAATTTTGGCTGTGATTCATTGGTGCTGTTGAATGTGCTTATGGAAGCGGACACTACGTTGCTCGCCATGACAATTTGTGCCGATTCAATTCTTCAATTCAACGGCCTTACACTCAATTCTCCAGGGGTTTACACAGTCCACCTTAATAATCAAAATGGCTGTGATTCTATGGTTGTTTTAACGCTTTCTGAATGGGCGTTACCGGTTGTTAGTGTGGCAGATACTTTTGTTTGTGCAAATACTTGCATTACAGTTATCCCGTCCGGTGCATTGAGCTATATCTGGTCCGTGCCTCAAAACTTAGATGGCAGTATTACTGTTTGTCCTTCACAAACCACATCATATACCGTGATTGGCACAGATCAAAACAATTGTCAGAGTTTACCGGAGGTGGCTACTGTTCAGATTGACCCCATTCCTGTGCCAGATTTCTTCATTAATCCGGATCAAGTTGAAATCGATGCGCCCACCATTACTATTTATAACGTAACAGTGGGCAATTTACAGCACCTCTGGCATATCAATGGCAATGCTTTTGAAAATGCAAGCAGTTCTTTTAACTACCAATTGCCATTTGTGGAGGGAACATACACTGTACAACTGATTAGTTCAACCGATATTGGATGTACAGATTCATTGACGCTGAGCGCTACTGTTATGAACAACATTGCGGTTTATATACCAAATGCATTTACACCTGATGCCAATGAATTCAATACGGTCTTTTATCCGGTGTTTTCTACCGGTTTTGAACCCAAAGGTTATAGCTTCACCATATTCAATCGGTGGGGAGAAGAAATATTTTTTAGCAAAGACTACAAAGCCTACTGGGATGGCGCAATGTCAGACGGCACCAATTGCCCTGATGGCATATATAATTACATCCTCAAATACCGCGAAACGCCAAAAGGCGAAGAAAGAACCATTCTGGGTTTTGTGCATTTGCTGCGCTAAATTTGGGGCAAAAAAAATCCCGCTATTGCGGGATTCAATTCGATATGATGCAGTGATCAATATTCGTCCTCGTTAAATAGGAAATCTTCTCTTGAGGGGTAGTCAGGCCAAATTTCTTCGATGCTTTCGTACATATCTCCCTCATCTTCGAGGTCTTGAAGGTTTTCCACCACTTCTAGTGGTGCGCCAGTACGTATGGCAAAATCGATTAATTCTTCTTTGGTGGCAGGCCACGGTGCGTCTTCGAGATAGGAGGCAAGTTCCAGTGTCCAGTACATGTGTTCGTTATTTTAGGTTATTTTTTGGCAAAAATAATTTTTATTTCCAAAAAACCAAGCCCAATCAATAAAAACAATGAATTAATTTCTTGGCGTCCAGATATGCTCGTTGGCACCCTTGTCTTGGCTCATTTTTCTAGATAAGACAAAAAGGTAGTCACTGAGTCTATTGAGATACATCAACACGGTGGCTTCAACTCCTTCGAGCTCATCTAAAGTGACAACCATGCGTTCAGCTCTGCGGCAAATACAACGCGCTACATGAGCATGTGCTGTATGTATATGACCACCCGGTAAAACAAAAGCAGTTAGTGCAGGTAGTTGTTCGTCCATGACATCCATCCAATGCTCTAATTTCTCAATATCGGAGTCCAAAAGATCTGGTAACTGCATTTTGTTTTTTTCTGGATCAGCGGCCAGATGAGATCCAATTGTAAAAAGGCGATCTTGAATTTCTTGAAGTTGTGCACGCATGCGTATATCAATGTCTAGACAAGTCAATAAACCAATATATGAATTGAGTTCGTCAACGGTACCATACGCTTCAATGCGTACATCACCTTTAGAGACGCGTGTACCCCCGATCAGACCAGTACTGCCTTGATCTCCTTTTTTTGTATAAATTTTCATAATTGCAATTTAATCAAATTGTGCGCAAAGTTGCTCAATTTCTATTGGTGAATACCGTGAAGTTAAGATGCGTTTCATGACGGCTTCAACAATGCTGTCCGGACAAGAAGCTCCTGAAGTCAGGACAATTCTTTGCGGTTTGTGCTGATCTATGAAGGCCGCGTGTTTGGCCAACTGATGACTATGTATATCAAAAGACTGTAAACTGAAATCTGGCCCAATTTCATTGGCATCTTTGATAAAGTAAGTCTTGAATTTTTGCTCGAGTAATTCTACCAAATGGCTCGTGTTAGAACTATTGTAACCCCCGACAACAATAGCTAAATCAGCCTCTTGTTCCAACAAGCCGTAGGTGGCGGTTTGGTTGTCGTTGGTAGCATAACAAAGCGTATCTCTAGTGTCTGCAATATGATTTTTGATGTCAGCTTCTCCATGAATTGAAATCATGACATCTCGAAGGTGCTGAGTAATGGCTTCTGTTTCAGAGGCTAGCATGGTGGTTTGATTCACTACGCCAATTTTCTGTAAATGAATGCTAGGATCAAAACCGTCGCTTAGGCGGCCCTCAAAGTAGACAAGAAAATCAAGGGCATCTATTTTACCCATAAGAAATTCACCCAAATAAATAGCTTCTTGTAAGTCTTTTAAAATCAGGGCTGGCGCACTTGCTGAGGCATGTGAAAAGGTGGCTCTGGTTTCTTCATGGGGATGTTTGCCATGAAGAATAATGGTGTGCTGTGTTTCTCCGAGTTTGTCAGAACGATTCCAAACTTTTTCTACAAAAGGACATGTTGTATTGTAGGTTTGGATATCTAAACCCAGCGATTTGAGTTCGTTTTCAATTTCAATAGTGGTTCCGAATGCCGGAATGAGCACTATATCTTCGGATTTTAGTGACTTGAAATCGATGAGTTGTTTGCCGTTGGTGTCTTGTAAGAAGGTGATGCCATTTTCAGTGAGGTCTTGATTGACCGCCGGATTATGAATCATTTGACTGAGCAAAAAGATGCGTTTACCTGGATTTTCGGAGAGCGCCTTGTAGCTGCGTTCAATGGCATTTTCGACACCGTAACAAAAGCCAAAATGTCTGGCAAGAATGAATGTGAACGAACCTAAATGTATTTCAGTAGGGGTGAAGTCTTTTTTTCTGGGGTCTTGGATTTTTCTGGCTGCTTTGATTTTGGATATCAGCGGAGACCTGTAAAAAGAAGGGACTTCAAATTGTTTCATGCCTTTAAAACACTTGTAAGGGAAATTGGTTCTGTTATCGGGTCGTGCCAGGATACTGTTCAAGTGCTACACGCAAACATTCAACTGCAGCTTTCAAGTGGGCTTGATCCAGAACATATGCAATGCGCGCTTCTTGAAGACCCGCACCTGGTGTGGCATAAAAGCCATTTGCCGGAGCCATCATGACGGTTTGTCCGTTGTAGTCAAATTCTTCAAGTAGCCACTGACAAAATTTTTCAGCGTTGTCAACGGGAAATTTAGCCACACAATAAAAAGCACCACTCGGATTCGGGCAAAAGACGCCTTCAATGCTGTTAAGACCATCTACCATAATATTGCGACGCGCTACATATTCTGACACTACTTCGTCAAAATACGACTGAGGCGTCTCTAGGGCTGCTTCTGCTGCGATTTGATCCACGGTTGGTGGTGAAAGGCGTGCTTGACCAAATTTCAAGACAGCTTGCATTAGTTCTACATTCTTAGAGATAATGGCACCAATTCGGGCTCCACACATGGAATAGCGTTTAGAAACGGAATCAATCATGATCACGTTTTGCTCAATTCCTTGTAGGTTCATCACAGAATAGGGCTGAGCACCGTCGTAGCAGAACTCGCGGTAAACTTCATCGGCAAATAAGAAAAGGTCGTGCTTTTGAACGATGTCGCGGAGTTGCTCTAGTTCGTGTTGCGCATAAAGGTATCCTGTTGGATTGCCCGGATTACATATAACGATCGCTTTGGTTTTTTCGGTGATTTTAGCTTCAATTTGAGCAACAGGAGGCAGGGCAAAGCCGTTTTCTATGGAGGCGGTTACCGGAACAACTTTAAGGCCGGCCATCACTGCAAAGCCATTGTAGTTAGCATAAAATGGTTCTGGGATGATCACTTCATCACCCGGATTGCAGGCGCTCATGAGTCCAAAAATAAGGGCTTCAGACCCTCCGGTTGTCACGATGATATCGGCAGCATTAACTGGAATGCCTTGTTTTTGATAACTCTGGGCAAGTTTGTTTCGGTAGCTTTCAAATCCTGCGGAATGACTGTATTCTAGTACTTTGTGATCGAGGTTTTTAATTGCTTGAAGCGCTACTTCAGGGGTGTGGATGTCTGGCTGACCAATATTGAGGTGGTACACAGTTTTGCCTGCTTTTTTAGCGGTTTCGGCAAAAGGCACGAGTTTTCTGATGGGTGAGGCAGGCATTTCTTGCCCTTTGATGGCTATTTTTGGCATAATTTTTAGTTGTGCAACAAAATTAAGCATTCTTTTTGAGCGACTTTTTTGATTTAAATGCTTTTTTACTATATTCGCCTAACTAATTGTAACATAAAAAGCCTATAGACCAAATTTACTTTTAACCGTTGAACCTTACGTCAGCACAAAAGTGTAAATTATGGTCTTGTCACAAGAATCTGATTCTCAATTAGTAAAATCCTATATTTCAGGTCACGAAACTGCATTTGAAGTCTTGTTAAACAGACATCAAGAAGCTATCTTTAAGTTTATATACCATAAACTCAAAGATACAGATTTGGCCAACGACATTTTTCAAGAGACTTTCGTGAAAGTCATTCAGAAACTCAAAGTTGGTGCATATCAAGAAGAGGGTAAATTTTTGCCCTGGGTATTGCGTATTGCCCACAATTTGGTCATCGATCATTTCAGAAGACAACGCAAGCACCGCCTAATTTCCGAAAGAAATTCGCTTTCAGATGATTACAACGTATTTCATCGCATCGCTAGCGAGGATGCCAATTTTGTTCAAAAAGCTAGTTTTGAAGAACTCAAAGAACAATTACATTTGCTACTCACACATTTGCCAGACGCACAAAAAGAAATGATCCATATGCGTCTTTTTCAAGACCGCGCGTTCAAAGAAATTGCTGAATCGGAAGGGGTCAGCATCAATACGGCTCTTGGGCGCATGCGTTATGCTGTACTTAACCTGCGCAAATTGATCGAAACTCATGAGCTGAGTATGGAGCTTTCTTAGTGCAATTCAAATTTGCTACGTATCTTTGTAGCCATACGATAGCATTATGTTTGAGAATCTAACCGATAAGTTTGAAAGAGCCTTTAAAGTCCTCAAAGGGCAAGGGCAAATTACAGAAATTAACGTAGCTGAAACGCTCAAAGAAGTCCGACGGGCTTTACTTGACGCCGATGTCAGTTTCAATACAGCCAAGCACTTTACCAATGTAGTCAAGGAAAAGGCGTTGGGTCGAGATGTACTCAATAGCGTTTCTCCAGGGCAACTCATGATTAAAATTTGCCACGAAGAGCTCATCGAGCTCATGGGTGGCAATGAGGTCGATATCAATATCAAAGGTGCACCAGCTATCGTTTTGATGTCTGGTTTACAGGGTTCTGGTAAAACCACATTTACCGGAAAACTCGGTGCTTACCTCAAAAATAAAAAAGGAAAAAAAGTCCTACTTGTTGCTTGTGATGTTTATCGCCCTGCAGCAATTGATCAGCTTCATGTATTGGGCGAACAGCTTGGTGTAGAAGTTTTTTCGAACAAAGAAGAAAAAAATCCGATTGCCATTGCACAAGCTGCTATTCAACATGCGAAAAGCAATGGGTTCAATGTAGTTTTGGTCGATACCGCAGGTCGTTTGGCCGTTGACGAGCAAATGATGAATGAAATTGCGGCTATCAAGCAAGCAATTGTACCATCAGAAACGCTTTTTGTTGTCGATTCCATGACAGGTCAAGATGCCGTGAACACTGCAAAGTCCTTCAACGAACGCATCGATTTTGACGGAGTAGTCTTGACCAAGCTCGATGGCGATACCCGTGGGGGTGCTGCGTTATCGATCAAGGCAGTGGTAAACAAACCGATCAAATTTGTCGGAACCGGCGAAAAAATGGATGCACTAGATGTGTTCTATCCAAAAAGAATGGCCGACCGTATTTTGGGAATGGGAGATGTCGTTTCGTTGGTAGAGCGTGCCCAAGAACAATTTAACGAAGAAGAAGCCCGTAAATTGCAAAAGAAAATCATGAAAGATCAATTTGATCTCAATGACTTTTTAGCGCAATTACAACAGATCAAGAAAATGGGTAACGTCAAAGACCTCATGGGCATGATCCCGGGTATGGGCAAAGCCATGAAAGACGTCGATATTCCAGACGACGCATTCAAAGGAATTGAAGCCATTATTTTGTCCATGACACCAAAAGAAAGGTCTAATCCAAGTATTTTAAACCCTTCCAGAAAATCTAGAATTGCAAAGGGTAGTGGTACAGACATCCAAGAAATCAACAAATTGCTCAAGCAATTTGAAGAAATGCGCAAAATGATGAAACTCATGAGTAACCCAAGAAATATGATGGGAATGATGAGTAAGTTAAAAGGAATGGGCGGTATGCCTGGTATGTAACGATGGAAGACCAAGGCCCTACTTCTTGGTACGAAACCAAACCTCAACTTGAAAAAGTCAAAGTCGAAGGCAATTGGGGCTTAACTGCCTTTTCTGTCATCCTATTTGTCCTGAGTTTTCTTTATGTTTTTTCAGATCAACTCGATTTCGTTTTTTACCTTGTTTTGGTCTTGCTGATTCATGAGTTGGGTCATTTTCTACTCATGAAACGTTTTCACTACCAAGACCTTCGCATGCTTTTTATTCCACTGATGGGTGCGTTTGTACAGGGTTCTAAATTGAAATATTCCCAGAAAGAAAGTTTTTTAGTCATTGCTGCTGGCCCTATACCAGGCGTGATCATCGGACTTATTTGTCTGCATTTTTCGGTGCTCAATCAGGCTGCATGGTTACTAGAACTCAGTTTTTTGTTTTTGTTTTTAAACGTCCTGAATTTATTACCCATTGACCCTTTAGATGGCGGCCAGCTCTTCAAATTATTCGTCAAACAAAAACGAGACCTCTTTTTGTTGATTTTTTCCTTACTCTCCTCCTTATTGATGATGTTCGTTGGCTTTAGTTTGGAAAGTTGGATACTCTTCGGCTTTGGTCTTTTGATGTCTTTTAAAGTCAGGAGTTTTCAACGAAATTATCACCTCAGACAATATCTAGATGAACTCGAGCTCAACTACGAACTCAATTACGAAGATTTATCAGATTTTGAATACAGTCAGCTCAAAAGAGCGCTGCTAGACCAACAACCACGCTTGGCACAACTCGCACAACTGCATGGTGACGATGCCAACGAATTAATTGCGGCTCATGTCAATGCAGTGCTACTCGCGCCACTTCAAAGAGATGCCTCAACCTTGTTAAAGGTTGGGATTATTATTTTTTGGTTACTTTCTATAGTGTTGCCCGTCTTTTTATTGTTTGGCAAGACCTATGACTTTACTTGGTATTTTGAAAAATTATAAAAACGCTGTTTTATTTGGCCTGCTGCAGCTGTTTTTGGTACAGTTTGCTGCTGCTCAATGTGAGCAAGTTTTTATTTCCGGCAAAGTACTCGACACCATGCGTCAACAAAATTTCTTCAATCTGATGGTGATTAATAAGTCAACAGGTAGGGGCGTATTTGGGCAGCCCAATGGTTATTTTTCTGTATATGCGCGTCCCGGCGATCGCATTGCGTTGTCTACTAAAGGCTATCCGATCTATGAATTTGTCGCTAAACCAGACGACAACTGCCAATGCAAGATAGAAGCCTATATAGAGCGCTTGCCACAAGAAGTGCAAGAAATAATTGTTCGCCCGCTCAAAACCTTAGAACAAATCAAAGAAGAGCGCGAAGCATTGGCACTCAGGGAAACACGCACAGTCACTGGAGTCAATGTACTTCAGAGCCCAATTACTGCTTTGTATCAGGCATTTTCAAAAAAAGAACAAAACAAACGTTGGATTGCCGAACAACAGTACAAAGATGACCAACGAAGAATTGTACAAGAATTATTACGCCTTTATGTGGCTTTTGACATCATTGAACTATCTGAGTCAGAATTCGACGAGTTCATTACTTTTCTGAATCTTGACGAACAATTCATCAAAACAGCCTCTGAAATGGAGCTCATCTTGTTTATCAAAGATAAATACGAGCACTTCAAGCAACTGAATCGCTAAGCCAGCGCCTGTATTTCGCTCATTATCTTTGAAGCCAAGGCTGTAGCTGCAGCTTCATCTTTAGACTCTGCATAAATGCGGATAATAGGTTCGGTGTTGCTTTTGCGCAAGTGCACCCATTCTTTGTCGATATAAATTTTAACGCCGTCAGTGGTGTCGACTTCATGATTTTGATAACGTGCCGCCATCTGAGTCAGTACAGCATCAACATCGGTTTGAGGGTCGAGGTCAATTTTATTCTTTGAAATGACGTAATTCGGGTAGCTCGATCTGAGGGCAGTCATTGACATTTGTTTGTGAGCTAAGTGACTCAAAAATAAAGCAATGCCCACCAAAGAATCACGACCATAATGCAATTCAGGATAAATGATGCCACCATTGCCCTCACCGCCAATAACTGCGCCTATTGCTTTCATTTTCTCAACAACATTTACCTCTCCAACTGCAGCAGCTTCATAGCGCAGACCGCGGTCTTCGGTAATATCTCTAAGTGCTCTTGTGGAGGATAAATTAGATACAGTTGGGCCAGGCGTGTGGCTTAAGATGTAATCGGCAACAGCAACTAATGTATATTCTTCTCCGAACATGCTGCCATCTTCGCAAACCAAGGCCAAACGATCTACATCTGGATCAACGGTGATGCCCAAATGCGCTTCTTTGGCTTGCACAGTTGCTGATAATTCTGTGAGGTGTTCTGGAAGGGGTTCTGGATTGTGAGGAAAATGCCCATTTGGCTCGCAGTATAACTCTTCAATATGCACAACACCTAATGCTTTAAGAAGTGCGGGTACGAAAATCCCGCCGCTAGAATTTACGGCATCAACGACAACCTTGAAATTTGCAGCGGCAATGGCTTTTGTATCTACCAACGGTAAGTCTAGGATTGCTTTGATGTGTTTTTCAAGATAGGAAGCATCGAAAGTGATTTTTCCGAGTTGGTCCACATCTGCAAAATCAAAAGACTCTTGTTCGGCAATTTGCATCAGGGCACTGCCATCGGCACCAGAAATGAATTCTCCTTTATGATTGAGTAATTTGAGCGCGTTCCATTGTTTCGGATTGTGGCTGGCGGTCAAGATAATACCTCCGTTGGCAGCTTCCATCGGAACCGCTACTTCAACCGTTGGGGTAGTGGATAAGCCAAGATCAATAACGTCGATACCAAGGCCCACCAATGTTTGCTTAACAAGTTCTGAGATCATGGGGCCCGAGATGCGTGCATCGCGACCAATGACCACTTTTAGTTTTTGTTCAGGGTACTGATTGGCCAGCCAAGTGCCGTAGGCTGCCGCAAATTTAACAGCATCAATAGGGGTAAGGCCTTGGTCTACTCTTCCGCCAATGGTGCCTCTGATTCCGGAAATAGATTTGATAAGTGTCATGATCGAAGTCCTTTTTGAATTTGTATCATTTGCAAAACAGCAACCATTGCTTCGGTGCCTTTGTTGCCGTGTTGGCCACCAGCCCTGTCCAAGGACTGTTGTTCGTTGTTATCAGTGAGTACACAAAAGCCAACTGGTTTGTTGTATTTCAGCATGACATCCATGATACCTTGTGTGGTTCCGCTGCATACAAAATCAAAGTGTTTGGTTTCTCCTTGAATCACGACTCCAATTGCTACAACGCCATCATAGGTGTCTTGACTTGCAAAGTGCTGGGCACCTAAAGGCAATTCAAATGCTCCAGGAACGCGTGTGATACTGAGGTGCTGTGATTTGTGCCCAATTTGTCGAAGCACTTCAAGTGCGCCATCAAGAAGACGTTCTGTAATTTGTCCGTTCCATTCTGAAACAACAATGCCGATTCGAAAATCGGCACAGTTATTAAATTGAGTGGGGTCGAAGGCTGATAGATTTTTGCCTGCTGTCGCCATGATAAATTATTTTGTTGAACAACGCGCGATATAACGCTCTATTGTTTTTGTACTTGCGTAGTTTGGATAATCGTCTTTGATGCGTTGGTAGTAAGTAAGCGCATCTGCTTTCTTGTTTAACTTTTCAGCGTGTAAGCCCGCTTTGAAAAGGTACATAGGCGTAGTAAATTCGTTTGCTTCTTTGTCAGCAGCGGTTAAATACAGTTCAAGCGCTTGGTCATAGTGCTTGAGTTGTGAATGACAGTCGGCTTGAAGGCCAATAGACATTGTAGAAACATAGGTGTCATTGAGACTGACGCCTTCTAGCATTTTAAGGGCAGCGGCATAGCGGCCTTTGATCATGTATTGTTTGCCAAGAAGGTATTGACCAATTTCGCCACCAGTTTTACCGTCATTGTTTTTAACGAAAGGCTCAAGTACACGGATTGCTTGGTCTGTAGAGTCTTTGGAGATATAGTTCAAGGCTACCCACCAACCATCGTTAGATTTTTCGTTGGCAGGCCCCCAAATGAATTGGCGGTAAGAAAAATATAAAATAATGGAAGCAAGTACACCTGCAACCACATATGTTCCAATTTTAAAGTTCTTGTTTTCGTTAAACTTATTTTTGAGGTCGTCAAAGCTCAATTGATCAATCATAGTTTCAAATTTGAAACGCAAATATAAGTGATTTTGGGAAACTTAATGCGTATTTTTGCGCTATGTTTACACACAAACGCGCTGCATTATCTTTCTTGGTCTTTATTTTTATTGTCTCCAGCACTTCTCTCAAGGCTCAAAACACCATCAGCGTTACCGGTAAAATCTTAAATACTGAGCGCAGTGTTGCGCTTGAATATGTTTCTGTCAAATTATTTCATTTACCAGATTCAAGTTTTCAAAAGGGTGTATTCACTAATCCAGAAGGGAAATTTGAACTCAATACTGTCCCTGGAAAGTATTACATCGAACTGAGTTTAGCGCAATACGAAACGGAAAAAACCGAAAGCTTTGAACTCAAATCAGGTCAGGCTAATTTCCATTTTGGCACCTTACGCATGCAATTAGCCAAAACGCAAAATGTCAAAGATGTCGTTGTGAAAGGGCAAAAGGATATCATGCAAGCTGGCATCGACAAAAAAGTATACAACGTTTCCGAAGACTTAAATGTCAATGGAGGCACTGCCAATGACATCCTCAATCGATTGCCTTCTGTCGAAGTGGATCAAGATGGAGGCGTTTTGCTCAGAGGACAAGGTAGCGTAACAATTTTGATTGATGGCAGGCCAAGTTCCCTGAGTGGTAACTCTGGCAAAACGCTGCTAGATGCCTTGCCAGCAAACTCTATTGAGCGCGTTGAGATCGTCACCAACCCATCGGCAAAATACGACCCAGACGGAAGTTCTGGCATCATCAATATCGTGCTCAAAAAAAATAAATTGCTTGGTTTTAACGGAATGGTTTCTACCAACCTGGCAAGCGGTAATTTGGCAAGTGGTAATGTGGGTGAAGGTACAACGTCTTTAAGCTACCGCAATGGCAATATCAATGTATTCGGTACCTATACGGCTCGCTACCTTGAAGGATACCGCAACAACTACAACGACATCCGACAAGAATTGAGCACGGGTACTTTTATTTTGGATCAAAACAGAACTGGCACAGATTTAGACGCTGGTCAGACCTTTCGCTTTGGCACGGATATCAACCTGAATCCGCGCAATACAATAGGGTTTGTTGCAACGGGCTCTTTAACCCGCCGTGACCGCACTGGTGAGCTCTGGAATGCCGAGCTCAATGATCAGAATGAAATTACCAATTTATGGGAACGGACTTCTTTTGATCCTACAAATCGCCGTAACCTTGACCTCAACATCAATTACAAACATGATTTCAAGGCTGAGCGTGGCAACTTTATTCTGGATGTCAATCAGTCTACAGGTACTGAGTGGATAGCTGGCTATTACAAAAACACTTACTACAACCCAGATACTACCTTGTCCAATTTGTCTGCGTTAGATCAACAGCTTTTCAATACCGAAAAAAACAATATTACCACCGCTCAAGCAGATCTTACTTACCTTTTTCCGTCACTGGGCTTGCGCACCGAGTCAGGCCTCAAGGCAATCTTGCGCGACCAACTTGTTGATACCTATTCACAAACCCTCAACATTGCAACTGGTAACTATCAAGCGGACACCCTTGCTAATTTTCTTTACGGTTACAAAGAGCAAATTTTTAGTGCCTATGGTGTTGTGGGTAAGCAGTTCAATCGATTCAAAGCTCAAGCTGGTTTGCGTCTAGAGAAAGCATATCAAATTCCTAATTTGATTTCAGATAGCATCCGAATTGTCAATGATTACTTCAATTTCTTTCCGTCGGCACACTTGCGCTATGAAATCAAACCCAAATCAGAACTCAGTCTGAGTTACTCCAGACGCATCAAACGTGCTTCTGCCGGCGAGCTCAATCCGTTTACCAATTATTCTGATCCATTTAACCTACAACGAGGAAATCCGTACTTGAATCCTGAGTTTATCCACTCTTTTGATTTTTCTTACGCATTAGAAAAAAAGAAATTGACCTTATCCAGTGCGCTTTTTTACCGCATTGCCAATGATGTCATCTCGAGGTTCAAGGAGTTTTATCCAGATAACACAAGTGCCGTCACTTATCTCAATATTGCCCAAACTAAATCGCTAGGTGCGGAGCTCATCTTGATGATGAAACCCATCAACGGTTTAAGAACGACCGTTTCCTACAACGGTAATTACACCTGGTATTTGAGTAACGATGCACTTATTCCAAATAGACAAGGATTCAATCACAATGTCAAATGGAATACCTCTTATGAATTCTGGAAAAAAACGGCAACCGTTCAATTAAGTGTCAATTACAATGGCCCTAGAGTTACGGTTCAGGGTGTGGCACAGCGCAAAGGCCCTGTAGATCTTGCATTTGAGAAAAAACTCGCAAATGGCAACTGGACAATCGGCACAAGAGTGACGGACATTTTTAACCGCCAGGGATTTTATTTTGTCGTTGACCGTCCGGGTATATATCAAACTGGTGAGTTCAAATGGTTGACCCGCAGGGTTTATGTTTCAGCGGTCTATAAGTTCGGGAAACTCGAAATTTCAAATAAAGGAAAGCAGACAAGCGGTGACGGTGGTGGTGGTGGCGAGCTCTAATGCTCTTTTAACTTTGCCACTAAAGCCTTATTCCATGAAATCCACTCTTTGATTAATGTGGCTGTATTTTGCTGCTGAAGTTCATGCAAATAACAGATGCCTGCTTGCTCCATCAATTTCAAATCTGATAAAATAAGTATTGGGTCAAATTGTCGAGATAGCCTGACTTCCGTTTGGAAATCGATTGCCTTAGACCAATAGGCAAATGACTTACTCAGCACACCTCGATAAAACTCCAGTAATTCCAGGACATTTTGAGGGTTTGGGCTGTTGTACAACAAACGAGCTACATTGACTTTCAATTGTTTAAGTCTGTTAAATTGGTCAACAAGGGTCTGTTTTACATCGAAATGTGCGTCGTTTGAGGCGATTGCTTGCTGTTGTTCAAAGGGCAATTGCAGCACTTCAGCAGCCTTTGATAAGCTCTTTAAAGCGCTGATCCACTTTGGATATAATAAAACTTGATCGAGTTGTTGGTAAATCTTCTTTTTGAATTCAAAAAACAAAAATTCTAATTGCTCGGCAAGGTCTTCGTTGTCGGTTAAATTGTGCAGGGCAAGCGCCTCTTGGCGTGTCATTTTTTCTGATTTTTACGCATGCGCAAATTGAGCATTTCGACAATGAGCGCATATACTAGGGCAAAGTAGATGTAGCCTTTTTGAAGGTGTTCGCCGAAAGCTTCTGCGATGAGCATAATGCCTATGGCAACCAAGAAGGACAGCGCAATCATTTTGATGGTAGGCCTCTCATTGATGAACTTGCTGATTGGACCCGAAAACCACATCATGACAAGCATCGAGATCAATACAGCTAAAACAATAATAATCAAAGGATTGCCATGTGCTTCATGTTGAATGTCGTTGGTCATACCAATAGCTGAAATCACAGAATCAAAGCTGAAAATAAAATCAACAACCACAATTTGAGTAACCGCAGCTGAAAAAGTACCATAGGTCTTGGATTTATCTTCCTCGTGTTCTCCTTTCACACTGGCGTGCATTTCTCCGACCGATTTATAAATCAAAAAGAGTCCTCCGATCAATAGCACCAAACTGTGGGCTGTGAAAGGATGCCCAGCAACACTGAAAAGTGGTTCTCGATCTAGTGTCATGATCCATGAAACCAACGAGAGCATGATAATTCTGATAATGAGCGCCAGGCTAAGGCCAATCAAACGCGCTCTTTTCTGTTGGTTTTTTGGTAGGTTATCAGTGATGATAGAAATAAAAATGATGTTGTCTATCCCAAGAACGATTTCAAGTAAGGTCAAGATCAGTAAATAGGTAAGGCCTACTGAAGTGCTTAGTATAGAGA
>JBJTCG010000020.1:0-8790 GCA_046091725.1 Flavobacteriales bacterium
CATCGTTGAATCTATTCAGTTAGAGCAACAAGAATCTGCGGCCCGACACGCCACACTCAAACAATTAGCCAACCAGAGTGGAGCCAAGGTTTTCCCATTGAAATCCTATCAAAAACTAATTCAAGAGTTAGAAAACACCGGAGAAATTGTAGCAGTCAGAACCGAAACGCATCAATTCAAAGATCTCAACGACTATATATTGATTCTCTTTGTGCTATTCGGTTTATTAACCACTGAATGGTTTTTGAGACGCTTCAATGGTGCATATTAAAGCAGCACAATATATTAAAGTTCATTAAATGGCCATGAAACTTGATTTTCAACACAAAGCGTTCAGCGAATTTTCTCCTATTGAACTCTATACTTACCTTCAATTGAGAAGTGAGGTTTTTGTGGTGGAGCAAAATTGTGTGTACCAAGATTTAGATGGCCAAGATCAGCATGCGCTGCATGTTCTAGTACATACAAATGAACAAATCATCGCTTGTGCACGGATCTTACCCAAAGACTCCAATTACCCTGAAATTTCCATCGGAAGAGTCATTGTTGCTGCATCTTTCCGCGGTCGAAATGTAGGGCATGCGCTTATGGATCATTGCATTGAGCAAATCGAAATAAAGTATGGGCCACAAACAATTGTGCTCTCAGCTCAAGCACATTTGCAAGATTTTTATAAAAAGCACAACTTTGCAGCCGTCGGAGATGTTTATTTAGAAGACGGCATCCCTCACATCAAAATGAAACGTAAAAAAATATGAAAAAATCAATCTATGGCTTGGCCATTACAGCGCTTTTAGTACAAAGCTGTGCAAACCCTGCTAAAAAAGCAGCGATTTCAAAAAATCAATACCAGACAATTGATGTCAATGCCTTGGACAGAACCATCAAGCCAGCCGATGACTTCTTTATTTTTGCCAACGGAACCTGGATTGCCAATACCACGATTCCAGCAAGCGAATCCAGATGGGGAAGTTTCAACGAATTAGAACAGCAAAATAATATCAAACTCAAAACCATTTTAGAAGATGCTGCCCAAAACCAAGGTGCAAAAGGTTCTCAAAATCAAATTTTAGGCGCGTATTATAAGTCGTTTGTCAATTTAGAGAAAAGAAATCAACTTGGGCTTTCTCCACTAGATAGTGACTTAACAAAGATTGAACAACTCAAAAACAACGCCCAAATTCAAGAACTTGTAGCGGCCTTTCACCGCGATGGTATCGGAACATTGTTTGGTTATGGCATTGGGCAAGATTTAATGGATGTCAATATCAATGTAGCCTACATGGGGCAAGGTGGCATTGGTCTGCCAAACAGAGATTATTATTTCGAAGAGAAATACAAAAGTATTTTAAGTGCTTATCAAAAACATATTGAAACATGCTTCAACCTTGCAGGTATAGCTGTTCCGGCAAGCACTTCTGAAAAAATTGTTCAGTTAGAAAAAGCTTTGGCAAGTGCGATGTTGCGACCAGCTGAAATGCGCGAGCCTGAAAAAACTTACAACAAACAAGCGCTAGCTACCGTTTCTCAGAGCCTAGGTTCTCTATTTGATTTCAAGCAGTACCTCACAACAGTTGGCTCTCCAATACCCGATTCCATTATTGTCAGCAACCCAGCATTCAACCTGAAGGTGGCCGAATTGTTGCAAAATGTGGATTTGGATACTTGGAAAAATTATTTCCGTTGGTCTTTGATCAATCATTATGCTGGCCATTTGAACACTGCCATGGTACAAGCCAATTTCGATTTCTACGAGGGCGTTTTATCTGGAAAAAAAGAACAACAACCTATCGAAGAGCAAGCCATAGAAGCCATAACAAACCTCGAAATTGGCGAACTTCTTGGCAAAGCGTTCGTCGAAAAACACTTTTCAAAAGCGGCCCAAGACCGCGTTAATGAAATGGTAGACAACTTGCTGATCGTTTACCGCGAGCGCATCAATCAGTTAGATTGGATGACAGATATTACCAAACAAGAGGCCCTTAAAAAACTCAATTCTATTGGCCGAAAACTAGGCTATCCATCTAAATGGGAAGACTACTCCATGCTTCAATTCAATGAAGCTGCCTATGTTGCCAATGTCAGAGAAATGGCGCGCTACAGCATCCAGAAAAATTTCTCAGAATTAGGCAAACCGGTAGATAAAGAAAAATGGGGAATGCCGGCTCACATGGTCAATGCATATTACCACCCACTACTCAATGAAATTGCTTTTCCTGCAGGGATTATGCAAGCTCCGTTCTTCGATGAGCACGCCGAGGACGCCGTCAATTACGGCAGAATTGGAATGGTCATTGGACATGAATTTACACATGGTTTTGACGACATGGGTAGTAAATTTGCCGCAGATGGTTCTTTTACGAATTGGTGGACCGAAGAAGATCGACAGTCTTTTGAAGAAAAAACAAAATTACTTGGTGCAACTTTCGAGGCCTTTTGCCCGATGGAGAACCACTGTGTAAACCCTGATTTGACCATGGGAGAAAACATCGCTGACCTTGGTGGGCTCACAATGGCTTTCTACGCGTACAAAAGAACCGAAGAGTACAAGCGACAAGAAGATCGCGAAGGTTTTACACCGCAACAACGCTTCTTCATTGCTTATGCGCAACTTTGGAAAATTAAATACACAGATGCAGAAATGAAAAAACGCTTGGCAACAGATCCGCATTCACCGGGTATGTATCGTGTGAACGGACCGCTCAAAAATTGTCCGGAGTTTTTTGAAGCTTTTCAAATTGAAGAAGGGCGCGAAATGCGCAATGACATCAAGAAAGTTGCTCGAATTTGGTAAGTAAGTCGGCTTGCGACAACTTTTGTTGCAAGCCACTTTCCATTTCTTTAAGTGTCAACTGATCTTGTTGTAATTCTTCCTCGCCCATCAGCACAACATAACGCACTTTGCGATCATTGGCATATTTGAGTTGTTTTTGCAACTTTGCTGCACTCGGATAAATTTCTGCTGCAAGACCCAACGCTCGTGTTTTCTGAAGCAATTGCAAATTGGCTGAAAGTGTTTGTTCACCAAAATGTACAAAAAGCACGTCCAAGGAAAGTTCGAGTTCGGCCGGAAACAAATTGAGTTCAGAGAGGACATCATAAATACGGTCTGCTCCGAAAGAAATGCCGACCCCAGACAAATTCTTAAGACCAAAAAGTGCAGTGAGGTCATCGTAACGACCACCGCCACAAATGCTTCCCATCTTGACGCCGAGCGCCTTGACTTCGAAAATGGCTCCGGTATAATAATTCAAGCCTCTGGCCAGCGTGATTTCAAAATCGAGTTGCCCACGCTTGAGGCCTAATTCGTTAATCAAGTTCAAGACAAAAGAAAGTTCATCTAGACCTTTTTGCCCAACCTCACTATTTGCAAGATAGCTTCTGAGAAGCGCGATTTTTTCATCATTTGATCCTTTGAAATCAAATAGAGGCCTGATTTGATCCAAGGTTTGTTGGTCAAAGCCTTTCTGAACAAGCTCTTCTAAAACTCCGTCTTCGCCTATTTTATCGAGTTTATCAATGGCTACTGTTAGATCTACGATGCGCTCGGCAACACCACAAACCTCGGCAATTCCACTCAGAATTTTTCGATTATTGATTTGGATTAAAAAGCCAGGTAAATTCAGTTGCGTTAATACTTCATCAAAAATCTGAATGAGCTCTACCTCATACAGCAAAGAATCAGAACCTACCACATCGACATCGCACTGATAAAACTCTTGATAGCGTCCGTGCTGAGGTCTATCTGCTCTCCATACGGGCTGGATTTGATAGCGCTTGAAAGGAAAATTAAGTTCGTTTTGATGCTGCACAACAAATCGGGCAAAAGGAACAGTTAGGTCATATCGCAGGGCTTTCTCAGCAAGAGAATTTGCAAAACGCGGCAAATTATCAGCGGCCAATGCTTCGAGATCGGCTTTGCGCATTTTTTCACCGGAATTAAGAATTCTAAAAATTAAGCGATCACCTTCTTCACCATATTTACCAAGCAAAGTACTTGATAATTCGAAACTTGGCGTTTCGATTGGAGCAAAGCCATAGCGCTTGAATACATTTTTTATCGTATCAAAGAGATAGTTTCTTTTGGCAACCTCTGCAGGTAGAAAATCGCGGGTTCCTTTTGGGATAGCTGGTTTTTGTGCCATGTTATAAAGGTGTATGTTTTAAAAAGAGCTCAAGTAAAATACCTTCGGCCAAACCAATTTTCGGAACGGTAATTTGCTTTTGCTCAAGCGCAGTTAGTGCTGCAATGTAAATTTCTAAAGCTGGAACAATGACATCTGCACGGTCAGCTTTCAACTGAAATTGTTCCATGCGTTCAGTCATTGACAATGCTTGTAATTGCTGATGTAAATGCTGTAGGTCTTTTAATGAAATGGTAGCTTTTTTATTCGGTAACATTTTGAGGGCTCTGTTGATATTCCCACCAGTCCCGAAAACAATGTGTGCCTCTTCTAACTTTACGTGAGTTTGAATCCAAACATTTAAATCTTGCCAGATGTGTGGAGCAACTTTTTTGTTAAGTAAGCGCAATGTGCCTAGCTCAAAAGATTTCGATGCGCGGCTTTTGCCCTCTTCAAAAACACTAATTTCTGTGCTGCCACCACCAACATCAACCACGATATATTGCGCTTTGTTACCCAAATGCAACAATTCAAATGCATTAAAAATGAGCTGTGCTTCTTCTTCCCCAGAAATGACTTCTATTTGTAAACCAGATTGTTGCAGCACTTCTTTGACAACTTTTCTACTATCGTCAGCTTCTCTCATGGCTGAAGTAGCCACTACTCTGATTGCCTTGACGTCATGAGCTGTCGCTAATAACTGAAAAGCCTGCATGGTTTGTACAAATTGCTTGAGTTTTGTGGCTCCTATTTTTCCTTTTTTAAAGACATCCTCACCCAAACGCAATGGACTTCTGTAGTAACCGTGTTTGTGAATTTGCAGCCCATTGTTAGTGGTGATCAATTCACCAACGAGTAACCGCGCGGCGTTTGTACCAATATCTATTGCTGCAAATTTCATGAGGCAAAATTAAACATTGAGACTTGCAAAGCGAGAAATTATTGCGTTTATTTGTGTTACGCCCATGAAAATTACGCAACAACACCTTTTCAAAACAGCTACTCAGCCTATCACTGGAGGCCTGTTGCTTGCCGAGCCTTTTTTAAATGAACCTTATTTTCAGAGGGCGGTCATCCTGCTCATTGACCACAACAAAGAAGAAAGCATGGGCCTAGTGCTCAATCATCCGAGCGAAATCCAAACCAATCATGCAATTGAAGGGGTCGATTTCAAAATGAGACTTTATTTTGGCGGGCCAGTAGACACCCAAAGATTGCTCTACCTGCATAGCTACCCCGATATTACAGATGCCAAACAAATCACACCCCATCTATTTTTTGGTGGCGATTGGGATCAACTTCTGAAGCAAATCGAGTGCGACAAACACCCGCAAAGAAATGTCCGCTTTTTTTCTGGCTATGCCGGTTGGGGTCCGCTTCAACTAAATGACGAAATAGCTGAACATGCTTGGGTTTGCATCACAAACTACAACGACCAAACACTACTTTCACAACCTAGTGACACATTGTGGCATAACTCTTTAGTGAGTCAAGGGGAAAAATTGGCTGCTTTTGCCCACTTCCCGTTGAATATCAGTGACAATTAAATAGTTTTCTATTGTAATTCCGAGTTTTATTGCTAATTTTGCGCCTCCGCATGGAGAAGCGTACCTATTCTGCGCTATTTATATGTTCAACCACTTTTTAGTCGAATAGGGATTAGAAATACAAATTTGAAAGCCAAATGGCAAAAAACATCGAAAAGCAGGGAACTGCAGATTTTGATTGGGAAGCCCTCCAATTGGACGGTTACAATCAGGTAGAACGCTCAGAAATAGGAGATCGCTACGAAAAAACCCTTACTTCTATTAACGAAAAAGAAGTGATTCAAGGAACTGTTGCAATGCTCAACAAAAAAGAAGTCATTGTTAACATCGGTTACAAATCAGAAGGCGTCGTTGCTGCCAACGAATTCCGTTACAATCCTGATTTAAAAGTTGGAGATGTCGTTGACGTTTACGTTGACTGCCTCGAAGACAAAACAGGTCAATTGATCGTATCTCACCGCACTGCACGTATGCACAGTGCCTGGATCCGTGTCAATGACGTACTTCGCACTGGCGAAATCATTACCGGTTATGTTAAATGCCGCACTAAAGGTGGTTTAATTGTTGACGTTTTCGGAATTGAAGCTTTCTTACCAGGTTCGCAAATTGACGTCAAGCCTATCCGCGACTACGATATCTATGTTGGTAAAAACATGGAGTTCAAAGTTGTTAAAATCAACGAAGAATTCAGAAACGTTGTCGTTTCTCACAAAGCACTTATCGAAGCTGAACTCGAAGAACAGAAAAAACAAATCATTTCTGGCCTTGAAAAAGGACAAGTTCTCGAAGGTATCGTTAAAAACATCACATCTTATGGTGTATTCATCGACCTCGGTGGTGTTGACGGACTCATTCACATCACTGACCTTTCTTGGGGCCGCGTAACGCACCCTGAAGAAATGTTAGAACTCGATCAAAAAATCAACGTAGTTATCCTTGATTTTGACGACGACAAAAAACGCATTGCGCTTGGATTGAAACAACTTCAACCACATCCATGGGATTCACTTGACACAAACCTTCAGGTTGGTGACAAAGTAACTGGTAAAGTTGTTGTTATGGCTGATTACGGTGCATTCATCGAGATCGCTGCAGGCGTTGAAGGCTTGATCCACGTTTCTGAAATGAGCTGGTCACAACACCTTCGTTCTGCCCAAGATTTCTTGAAAATCGGCGATAGCGTAGAAGCTGTTGTTCTTACTCTAGACCGCGAAGAGCGTAAAATGTCTTTGGGTATCAAACAATTGATGCCAGATCCATGGAATGACATCGAAATCAAATATGCTGTTGGTACACGCCATTCTGCAAAAGTTCGCAACTTCACCAACTTCGGTGTATTTGTTGAGCTTGAAGAAGGTGTTGACGGACTCATCCACATTTCTGACCTTTCATGGCAAAAGAAAATCAAGCACCCATCTGAGTTCTGCAAAGTTGGCGATGCAATGGAAGTTCTTGTTCTTGAAATCGACCGCGACAACCGCCGTATTTCTTTAGGTCACAAACAACTTGAAGAAAACCCTTGGGATGTATTTGAAAATACATTTGCTGAAGGCACTATTCACAGCGGAACAATCATCGACATGAAAGACAAGTCTGGTATTGTTTCTCTTCCTTATGGTGTTGAAGGTATTTGCCCATCAAAACACCTTAGAAAAGAAGATGGTTCTAATGCTAAAGTTGAAGAAACCCTTGACTTTAAAGTCATTGAATTCAACAAAGACGCTAAGAAAATCGTTCTTTCACACACCCGTTTGTTCGAAGAAGGTGAAGACAAACCAACTACAACATCAAAAGGTGGTAAAAAAGGTGGTGCTGGTAGCAACACTGATCAAGCAGTAAAAGCAATCAACCAAAACTCTGAGAAATCTACCCTCGGAGACCTCGATGCACTTGCTGAATTGAAAGAAAAAATGGAGCGTGGCGAATAAGCCAAGCTTTTCCAATAATTCAAAGGGGGTTTCGGCCCCCTTTTTTATTTCAAGTCAAATTTATAATTAACTTTAGGTCGTCAAATGGGAACAAGTCAAATTTCGGCTACAGTCAAGGATATTTTTGCCGCATACCTCGAGCAAAATGGACATCGGAAAACCCCCGAACGCTTTGCTATACTCGCTGAAATTTATCAATATGAAGGGCATTTTGATGTAGAGTCATTGTATATCAAAATGAAGAATCACAACTACCGTGTTTCAAGAGCAACCCTTTATAATACCATAGAATTATTGCTAGCTTGTAATTTAGTCCGAAAACACCAATTCGGAAAAAACATCGCGCAATTTGAAAAAGCACACGCATCCAAACAACACGATCACCTCATACTTACTGATACTGGTGAGGTAATAGAGTTTTGTGATCCGAGAATACAACAAATTAAAGCCACTATAGAAGAACTCTTCAACGTAGATGTACAACATCATTCTCTCTATTTCTACGGCATTCAAAAAAAATAATTCAGCATATGGAAGTCAGTTTAAGTACGCAAGGCAATCTTTGTCTCTTCAAATTGGAAGGTCGATTCTTTACCGAAAGTGACCGCGAATTAGCGATTGAAAAATTAGACGAAATCACCAATTGGAATTTAGTCATTGACCTCTCCAATTTAGAATACATCAATTCAACAGGGATTGCATTTTTAGTCAAGACACTCACGCGTTCGCGCTTGAACCTTGGCGAAACTGTACTCTACAGACCAAACGAGCAACTCAATAAAATTTTTGAGTTGACCAGAATGCAACACATTTTTGGTATTTATCAAGATTTAGAATCAATTAAAAAGTTTTTTGAACAAACACAATCATGAAGGTAGACGTATTATTAGGCTTACAATGGGGCGACGAAGGAAAGGGTAAAATTGTTGATGTACTGACACCTTCTTATGACATTATTGCCAGATTCCAAGGCGGGCCAAACGCTGGACACACCTTAGAATTTGAAGGTATCAAACATGTTTTACACACTATCCCATCAGGAATTTTCCACCCTGAAGTCATCAATCTTGTTGGTAACGGAGTTGTTATTGACCCAGTTGTCTTTAGTGCAGAGCTAGATAAACTCAGACCATTCAACATCGACTTCAAAACGCGCTTGCTACTTTCTAAAAAAGCGCACCTTATTCTACC
>JBJTCG010000021.1:0-13827 GCA_046091725.1 Flavobacteriales bacterium
ATTGTAAACCGGTGAGGTCTGGGTGTTTTCTTTGTATGCGCATGCATGCCACTTGGAAAGCCCCTTTTGGGATTAAGCCCTGGCGCATAATTTCAACGACTGTATGACTTCCGGCAACCCTGACAATAGCTTCACCTAATCCTGTTGCAGTAGCTGCCCCTACTTCGTCATCAACAAATAAACCTGCACCAATAATTGGCGAATCGCCTACACGGCCATGCATTTTGTAAGCCCAACCACTCGTGGTACAAGCACCTGCAAGCTGCCCATTGGCATCCATGGCAATCATACCAATCGTGTCGTGGTTTTCATGATTGATTTCCGGTTTTTTGAAGAGGTCTTTGTTTTCTTTGCGCCATTTTTCGTAATCCTTCTGTACCTCGGCAATTGGCATTTTGGCCTGTGCAAAACCGTAATCAAGTGCAAATTTTTTGGCCCCAGCACCGACTAACATGACATGTTGTGTTTTTTCCATAACAGCACGGGCAACACTGATTGGATGGGCGATACCTTCTAAAAATGCAACAGAACCACAACGTGCGTCGCCACTCATGATGCAAGCATCAAGGGTAACATGACCTTCACGGTCGGGTCTTCCGCCTACCCCAACACTGCGGTTACTGAGGTCTGCTTCAGTGACCATTACGCCTTTTTCAACAGCATCGAGTGCCGAACCACCTTTTTGTAATATAGCCCAAGCACCTTCGTTGGCAGCAATACCATGATTCCAGGTTGACAAAATGAGTGGTCCATTGGCTTTGCCTTCAAACGATTGGGCAACGATGTCCGAGGCTTTAATGGGTCTGACCACACCTAAGGCACCTAAAAAGGCACCAAAACGGATAAACTGTCTTCTTTTCATGAGTTTGATTTAGGGTTGCCCAGCATCAAGCCAGCGTTGAAATGCTGTAGCATTTTGAATGTGTTGGGCTCCGGATGCAGTAAAGTTATGGGTGCTTGAATGATCTGGTTTAGCACACATGAATATATAGTCATGCTTGCTGGCGTTTAGCACTGCCTCGACAACAGCCGTTGGAGGTAAATAAATTGGCCCCGGAGGTAAGCCTTGGATTTGATAAGTATTGTAAGGGCATTTGATATCTCGATGTACGGCTAAAAGACGCTGCACTCCTTCGAGTTGATTTCCCCAACAAAATTTAAACGTAGGGTCTGATTGCAATTTAATGCCTTGTCTGACTCGGTTCAGGTAAAGACCCGCAATAACTGGCCATTCGTCAGCTATTTTAGACTGCTCTGAGTATACAATGCTTGCCAATGTAACTGCCTCACTTGGTGTCTTGAGCCCTTGCTTTTGGAGCAGTGCCATGCGCGTTGGTGTCCAATAGTTTTTAAACTCTTGGGCCATGCGCTCAACAAAACCTGCTGGCGTTTGATCCCAATACATCTCATAGGTGTTTGGAATGAATAACGCGGGCAATTGTTCGTATGTAAAGCCCAGCCTTGACAACGTGCTGCCTTCTTGCAAATAACTGATCAATTTGGAACTGTCTAGGTCTAACTGATTTTGTATTTTTCCTGCTAAGTCATTGATGGTTCGACAGTTTTCAAAGTTTATTTGAACAGTTTGTTCGGCATTCCCGTTGAGCTTGCTGTTCAATTTAAAGCCATTCCATATATGGCGAAATGCGGTTCCTGGTTCAATCACGTACTTCCCCATCGCAATATTGCGCGCATTCATGTCTTTATGATTACCTACAAGCTCAAAAAGTGCCGTTTCTGAAATAACACCTTTTTCTTGCAATAGCAATGCAACACTATGCACGTCATGTAGTTTTCCATTTTGAGTATCGTTTTTTAAATAAACTACGACCGCTTCGGTATTACTCGACTTCTGAAAGGCTGCATAGATGTATTTCAATTTCGGGAAAAACAAGATACTGAGCCCGAGCAACAAGACACCCGCGAGTAAAATTAATTTTTGCTTTTTAGACATAATTGAAAAGTAAGTTCATCATAATATTCTTGCTTAAAACGTAACCAGTTCTTGCGTGTACCAGCGTGTTGAAAACCAGCTTTTTCAAACAATGCAATGCTAGCCTGATTGTCACCATGGATTTGACAATAAAGATTTCTGAGCTCTAAAATTTCAGTACAGTAAGTAATCAAGAGTGCAAGCGCTTCGGTAGCAATTCCTTTGCCTTTGTCTTGGTCTTCAGCAATAAGGATGCCGACTGCAGCATAGCCATGCTTGAAATTGACATCGTATAAATCAATGACACCAACTGCCCTTTGATCTGAATGTGTCATGATCACCAAGCGCAATTGCCCTGATTTACGTAGGTCCGATTGCTGTTCGATGAGTTGAATGATATCAAACATAGAAAATGGGACCTCCGTATTGGAAACTTTCCAATTCTTCGGGTTGTTTTCCCAGAGAAAAACTTGGCCAGCATCGTCTTTTTCAACGGCACGCAGAAAAATATGCTCACCGCTAAAACTCATAGATTCCGCTGAATACAAATTGGGCAGGGCCAATCAGGTAAATTTCCGAAAAAGAACCGTCTGGGTTTGCTTGCCACTGAACAGCTAGTTCGCCTCCTTTGGTCAGTACCTTGACTTGTCCTTGTTTGATTTTTTGAAGTTGTGCATACACCAATGCAGCAGCGGTAACGCCCGTGCCACAAGAAAGTGTTTCTGCCTCGACCCCGCGCTCATATGTTGCCACTTGTATACCAGTTTCGGTATGTTTCAAGAGATTGACATTGATTCCTTGCTCTTTGTAAGTGTCGCTGTATCTAATTTGTTGCCCTTTGGTTGTTACGTGTTCGGAGGAATGATCTTCATCGAGGATGACGTAATGAGGTGAACCCGTATTAAGGATAAAAGCAGCCGCATTTTGTTCAACAGCATGCACGTCAGCCATTTTTATTTTGATCTCAGTTTCACATAACCAAGCCTCGTGTATTCCATCGATTGCTAAAAAACGAGTTTGTGGCGCTTTTAATAAACCTAGTTTTCCAGCAAAGGCAACCGCACAACGTGCACCGTTGCCACAAAAAGATTGTGTGCCATCTGCATTGTAGTAGCGCACTTCAAATTCGAGTTCTGGATGTCTTTGCAATAGAATGAGGCCATCGGCTCCGATGCCAAACTTGCGGTCACAGGCTTGCTGAATGTCAGAAATTGACAAATTGTCATAGTTTCCATCGAAGTTATCAAGCATGATAAAATCATTTCCGGCACCCTGATATTTGCTAAAACTTAGTTTCATTGAGGAAGAACAAAAATATTCAATTAATCCTTATAATTTCTTAACAAAATTTAACATTTTCTGAGCAATTTTTGGAACACTCTTTGCGTTAAGCTTTAACGAATTATAAAACTGACATCATGACAATACTCAACACCTTAAAACTATTCGGAATGGGTATCCTAGGCGGAACCCTTCCACTTGCAACTTATGTCATCATTCAACACAACACCTCGCGTTTGTCGGATCAAGTGATCGATGGCAATCGAAATCAGGCCATACACCAAGTTGATTACAACGGCATCCCGCAAGGCTTAGATTTTACCAATGCCGCCGAAAACACAGTGCATTCAGTGGTGCATATTACCACCAAAGTGGTTCAAACGACCTTTCAACGCGATCCTTTTCAAGAGTTCTTTTATGGACCTGGAGCTGGTGGTCGTGAGTTCAAGCAATATGGTGCAGGTGCAGGTTCGGGCGTTATAGTTTCCTCTCAGGGTTATATCGTAACCAATAACCACGTCATAGAAAACGCCAGTGAAATTCAGGTCATTTTAAATGACAACTCGAAGTACGATGCCAAAGTAATCGGTGCTGACCCCTCCACAGACATCGCGGTACTTAAAATAGAAGGAGAAAATTTTCCTGCAATTCCAATCGGTAATTCAGACGAACTCAAAATTGGCGAATGGGTTTTGGCAGTCGGAAATCCTTTCAACCTGACCTCAACCGTTACAGCAGGTATCGTTTCCGCTAAAGCCAGAAATATCAATTTGCTATCGGAGCGTAGCGCCCAAGATGTTGTGCCTATCGAATCTTTTATTCAAACAGACGCAGCCGTAAACCCCGGTAACAGCGGAGGTGCATTAGTGAACACCAGAGGTGAGCTCATCGGCATCAACACTGCTATTGCCTCTCAAACGGGTTCTTATGCTGGTTATTCTTTTGCAGTTCCAGTAAACTTAGTTGATAAAGTAATGAGAGATCTCATTGATTTTGGGATAGTTCAACGCGGCTACCTTGGGGTTCAAATCTCAGATATCAGCCAAGACATCAAAGAAAAGAACAAACTCAAGGACCTTAAAGGTGTCTTTGTCGCGAAAGTTATAGAAGGCGGATCCGCCGACAAAGCAGGCTTAAAAGACGGCGATGTCATTCTGAAAATTGGCAGTAAAGAAGTAAATTCGGTTGCAGCACTTCAAGAAGAGATCGGTAAAAGAAGGCCTGGTGACAAAGTCAATTTAACGTTGCGTCAGAAAGATGGAGATGTCATTTCCAAAGAACTCGTTTTACGCAACCAAGATGGCGATACTCAACTCATGAGCAAAGAGGAAATCTCTAAAAACTATGCCCTCGGTGCTACTTTCATTGAACTCACCGATAAAGAAAGAAAAGAACTCAATATTTCTTACGGTGTAAAAATCAAAAGTATCACCACCGGAAAACTCAAGTCTATCGGACTCAAGGAAGGCATTATCATTACTAAAGTGAATAACGAGCCAATCGAAACAGTTCAAGAACTGACCGAAAAACTAAGTGGCGTCAATAGAGGAATATTACTAGAAATCATGGATGAAACTGGTAAGCGCGACTTCCGAGGCTTTGGTTTGTAAAGACCAAAGCCCTCTTTTTTGCTTCGTTGAAAAAGTTTAAAACTCGTTAATAACTCCGCAAAAAAACCACATTTCAGATTTTTTTAAACCTATTTTTCGGCGTTACTTTGCCAAATAAGCAGAAGTCAACTTTACTTAGCAAAACAGATAAGATAAGCGCATGAGACAGCTAAAAATAACCAAATCTATTACGAACAGAGAAAGTCAATCTCTGGACAAATACCTACAAGACATCGGTCGTGAAGAACTCATCACCGCAGAAGAAGAAGTAGAATTAGCACGCCGCATCAAAGCAGGTGACCAAAAAGCACTTGAAAAACTAACGCGTGCCAACTTGCGTTTCGTGGTTTCCGTAGCCAAGCAATATCAAAACCAAGGGTTAACCCTACCTGACCTCATCAACGAGGGCAATCTTGGTCTGATCAAAGCAGCACAAAAATTTGACGAAACACGCGGGTTCAAATTCATTTCTTACGCTGTTTGGTGGATTCGTCAATCCATCTTGCAAGCTTTAGCAGAACAAGCAAGAATTGTACGCCTTCCATTGAACCAAGTAGGTTCACTCAACAAAATTAACAAAGCATTTTCTCGCCTAGAGCAAGAATTTGAGCGTCCACCAAGTGCCGAAGAATTAGCAGAAGCGCTCGAGGTACCTGAAGACAAAATCAAAGAAAGCTTGAATGTGTCGGGTCGTCACGTATCAATGGATGCCCCATTAACCACCAACGACGATGGCGGTACGCTCATGGATGTCATGGCAAACCCAGATTCACCGCGCACCGACCAACATCTTATGGCCGAGTCATTGCAAAAAGAAATCGAAAGATCCTTGAGCACACTCACTGATAAAGAGCGCGAAATCATCCGCTTGTTCTTCGGAATTGGCATGAATCACGGCCTGACCCTCGAAGAAATCGGTGCCAAATTCAACCTCACTCGTGAACGCGTGCGCCAGATCAAAGAGAAGGCCATCCGCAGGTTGCGACACACCTCTCGAAACAAATTGCTGAAGTCATACTTAGGCTAATAATTTGAAGGCTACCTACACGTGAGGTAGCCTTTTTTATTACCTCTACCCTTTTTATTATCAATCAATCAACAATCAATCAACAACATGGAAACCAAAGACGGTTATGAAAAAGAGCTCAATTTGCATATTGAGCGAGAAAGAGCAGCTGTTAAATTACAAAGCAAAGTCGGAGAATTACTCTACGATAAAGGGATCGAACTTGTGCTTTTCCGCAACCATTTAACAGACACCACAATTTCTGAAATCCTCAATTTACACGAATACGCCAAAAAGGTTGTCAACAAACCAATTGACGTATTTACAACCGCAGCGCTTGCTGAAACACTAATGACACTTGATATTCCGGCTTCAAAGCTAGATATCGGTCTCTTAGCGAGTGAATGGTTGGCAGGCCACACTGAACAAAGCGGAATGGCTCGTTTTCTGATGGAAAAACTTGGTGAAATTCAGGTTCCTCAAGTGATCGAACCAAGAGACGTCGTACTTTATGGTTTTGGACGTATTGGCCGTTTAGCTGCCCGAGAATTAATCAAACAAGCCGGAAAAGGTCAGCAATTGCGTTTGCGCGCAATCGTTACCCGCGGTGCTACAGACGCCGATATCATCAAGCGCGCCTCTTTGTTGCGCAACGATTCTGTTCATGGAGCTTTCAAAGGATCCGTCACCGAGGATCTTCCGAACAAGAGCCTCATTATCAATGGTCAAATCGTACACATGATTGATGCTGCCAACCCCGAAGACATCGACTACACGGTTTACGGCATCAACAATGCCTTGATCATTGACAATACTGGGGTCTTTACCAACAGAGAAGCTTTGTCAAGACACTTGCAAGCGAAAGGCGTTGGTAAAGTTCTTTTAACGGCACCAGGTAAAGAAATACCAAATGTGGTTTATGGCATTAATCAAGGAACGCTTGATGTTGAAAATGAAAAAATATTTTCTGCTGCCTCATGTACCACCAATGCGATTTCGCCAATTTTAAAAGTCGTCAACGACCATTTTGGCGTCGTGAAAGGACACATTGAAACCGTGCATGCTTATACCAATGACCAAAATCTATTGGACAACATGCATAAAAAGCCTCGTCGCGGACGCTCTGCTGCTGTCAATATGGTCATTACCTCTACTGGTGCCGGATCTGCGGTAACCAAAGTAATTCCAGAGCTCAAAGATAAACTGACAGCAAATGCAGTGCGCGTACCAACACCAAATGGCTCCCTTGCCATTTTAAGCCTTGAGCTCAATACAACAACTACAATAGATCAAATCAATGCCGCTATCAAAGATGCCGCACTTCACGGTGAATTAGTGAATCAAATTTACTATTCCTTTGATCCTGAGTTGGTTTCATCTGACATTATTGGCAACACATGCTGCTCTGTTTTTGATTCTAACGCAAGTATCGTTTCAAATGATGGAAAAAATGTAGTTTTGTATGCCTGGTACGACAACGAGTTCGGTTACACCAAACAAGTGATTCGCTTGGCCAAATATATCACACAAGTAAGAAGAGCCATATATTATTAATGAAAAAAAAGATCACTATAGCTATTGACGGTTTTGCAGCTTGCGGTAAAAGCACCCTAGCAAAAGACCTCGCCAAAGCTTTAGGATACACTTTTATAGACAGCGGCGCGATGTATCGCGCCGTTGCTCTTTATTGCCTAGAAAACAACCTCATCGATGAACAAGGCAATATAGATTTAGTACAATTAGAAAGCAACATAGGTAGTCTTTCTATTGAAATCAGTTCTGATCAAAAAGTCTATTTAAATCGTCAGGATATCTCAGAAGTAATTCGCAGCCCACGTGTGGCAGCCATAGTTTCCAAAGTTGCAGCCATCAAGTTGGTCCGTCAAAAATTGGTAGAACAACAACAATACTTAGGAAAAGACGGTGGTATAGTCATGGACGGCCGCGATATCGGATCTGTGGTGTTTCCGGCCGCTGAACTCAAGTTATTTGTTACAGCATCTGATGCCGTCAGGACACAAAGGCGCCTTGCCGAACTAAATGCCAAAGGCGAACAGCAAACAATAGAAGAAGTGCTAGAGAACTTGAAGTCCAGAGATTTACAAGACAGCACCAGAGCCGAGAGTCCGCTTGTTCAAGTTTCCGATGCAATAGTACTCGATACATCTGATTTGAATCGAGAACAGCAATTGGAATGGGCGCTACTCGAAGTCCAAAAAATTATTGAGAAAATATAATTCTTGGTCTTTTCAAAAGAAAGGCCTTCGCCTAATCTTGGTATCCGATCAAGGCAAAGACTGAAAACGAAGACAACCAGTGGTCGATGTCGTAGTTGCCCTTCCCAATACTTTCTTGTGCGTAATCCCACATGTCGTTCATGCTTTTCACCCAAATTGTTTTGGTTTCAGCATCTAAGAAATCAGTTTGTAATTGAAGCATGCCGTTGAGACACCAAATTCTGTTGAGGTGGTAGCCGTCCCAGTGAGATTCATAACCGTCGTGTTTGTCTGATTTTTTGATCTGTAAATCTTTGGCTACGCTAGTGGCATCAGTTAGGCCAGGAGCAAAATTCTTGAGCCATTTGACAAAAGTTTCTTGATCATACACCTTGCGCATGAGGTCTGCAACCAATAAAGAGGCCGACATGAAATCATATTCAAAAGGTTCTGCTCTTAATGGTGCCTTGACCATTTTGCCATAAAATTTCTTGCTTGCTTTTAAAACCACCTTTAACAAATCTTCGTCGCCAAAAGCACGTGCATAATCAAGTGCAAAAGATAAGTTCAATGAAGGTGCATCATGACTTCCAGACAAATTGACTTCTTTGATATCTTTCCAGATTACTTGAGCAGCAGCTGCACATAATTTATGCAGCGGCGCTAGGTTTTCTAACCAGCGTTGTGCATCTGGATCATTCCAACTTTTAAGTTCTTCAGCGACTTTGAGTAACCAACCCTGTCCGTAAGGGAATTCAAAGATGTATTGCTCTTTATTGGTTTGAAAGTAAAGAAATTCTCTTTGGATGTTTTCTTCTGTAAAACTTTGATTGAGCTTTTCACGAATGGCAGCTGCCTCTGGGATTTGTGGGTAAGTCTTGAGCAATTTAATTAATGCCCAGTGATTATGTACGGCACTATGCCAGTCATAACAACCATAGAACGCTGGCCATAAATCTTCTGGAGTTTGGGTATCGCCAGGTTGTCTGAGCACATTGTAAAAATAGTGCGGACTTGGTTTGTTGGTGCAGTCCAGTGAAAGTTTGGCAAAATAAGAGGCACCGTCTTCAGAAAGCGTGTATCGGCCATCTGGCATTGTATTCACTAATTGAGCAAAAAAAAGCCCTGCGCTAAATAAAGCGCCTAATAAAGAAGAAAGTTTAAGCATGGGTACGGTATAAAATTAGGATTCAAGGGGTTTCTTATTGAAACCATTTTTGAATATAGATAAGGACTCTGTTCCTATTCCAACAATCGAAATGATGTTGAGTGGGAATTCGAGCAATACATGCGAGAAACTCAAGAAGAAGAGTAAACTGAGGCCTAAAGAATAATCGTAGGTATAGAAAATACAGGAAGCCAACCATGTTACGATGACGGCGACAAATCGTATTTTAGGAACCTTGTGCCAACGGATGATTTCGGTTTTGCTGAACCAATTGAGGTAGTGATACAAGTAAGCAAAAGCAATGAAACGCATGAGCATGATACCAATATCTGAGTAATAGATGTGCGCATCCATTTCCTTCTTTGTGCGAGATTTCATGACAGACCTCGGCATGGGCTCAAAACGGTATTCGTTGATGCTTTTGATATAACGGCTTGAAGTATCAAAGAAATAGAGCAAGTGATCGTATTGGTATTCAGGTGCTAAGTTAGCCATGTTAATAGGCATTGGCTTCACAACAAATGCCTTGTCTTTGATTTGGCGCAATGAATCGACATGTGCTTCAAATTTCGCTGAATCGATGATGCGTTGGCCAACAAAGTAATTCTTATTCCCTTCTTTGGTAATGATATCTAGGTACTCTTTATTGGTGAGTTTTTGCTCATCGATCAAATCAAAATGATCTAAAATAAGGTAGTTGGTGTTGTAAAAACCATCGCCCTTTGCGTAATAGGCATCTTTACCAAATTTCGATAAAAAGCCATTTTTAGAATTGACTGGAAGTGCAAAAACAAGCAAAAGAGGTATCAAGACAAATCCTACCATTTGCCACATACCTGACTTGCTGCGTGTCTTGAGCGCACCATACAACATGAAAAGACCTGTAAAAACATAAACATGAATGAGCGTTGGAATCAGGGCAGTTAGGGCAAATATGGTGGTGCTTTCTGAATTTTCGGCGGCGCGCTCTGGGCTCAACCAACCGCCTACAAATAAATAAAGCAATAGTATGGCGCCAATTTTAATCCAAAGATTTTTGACCAAAGCAAACAAAATAGATGCAAACAAGGCAAAAACCAATAATTTGTCGAATAGATTCATCTCGACAAAGTAATCATAGACGTCTTTACTGAAGCCGAAGTCTTTGGCAAAAGCCGCATAAGAAAGCAAAATACCGACAATCAACAAGATGAGGTAATCGAATTTTCCTTTGGCATAATATTGACGGTCATGCAACCAACTGATTTCAGTGAGGTAGTGTAACGGACCTAAATAAGCGTAAGCCAATAAAAATGTTTCAAAAGGAAAATAATAGGCCAACACCGCTGTTATAAGCATTAAGCCAATGTTGAGGTAATTGATTTGGTTTTCTTTTAATGCGTTCATGTCTCCGCGGTTTTAATTGCTTGCTTACAAAAATAAGCAATGTGGTGCTTTGAAAAAAATGACAAGCGTCATGTCTTTTTCTAAGAAAAACCTGACTTACTCTTCGCTAAATAGAGGAATTTGATCAGGGTTGTCGTCTTCTTTTTTGGTGAGGTCCCATTCCATTGAAGGCGTTTCTGCATCTTCAATTGGATCTAGTTCTTCGGTAATTTCTTCGGGCTGTTCATTTGGCCAAGGTTCTTTGCCTTCGTCAATTGGGTGGGTCAAGACAATTTCTTTGACTTTCATTTTTGTCATTTGATTGCCCTGTGCCTTCATTCCTTTGACATCGATGAGGTCCGCTAAATTGAGCACTTGATCCGGAAGGTTTTTGGTTTCTTTCAGCAGTTTGTTGAACACAATTTTAGCCTCTGGGCGGTATGCTGTTGAAACTAAATCCATGTAAGAACCCGGAGCCTCCGAAATAAAACTAACGCGTTTGTCTTGAGTTACTTCACAAGTAAAGCGTTTGACATAATGCAGCTCTTTTTCGGCATCAAAATATACAGTTGAGATTGGGCGATCTGGCACCCATTTTTCAATGTGTATCATGTCTTCGTCAAAGTGCGTCGCGAGGTCGAAACTACTGAGTCGGTATTCGCCTGTTTTGTAGAGAGTCAAAATACGATCTTCACCTTTGAAAGAGCCTAAAAACTTACCACGGCCTTCGTCGTTGAGTCGACCAACAACTTGATCATACCATATTTTTCTGGCTGCCAAAGTGGAACCGCCGACCTCTTTTTGGACAATTTTCTGAATGATTTCTTTGGTAACTCGGTTTCCGGCAGAATTCCTTCCTTTGATCAGCAAGGCACCTAGATCAATGTCAAAGCGCAAGCGTTTCAGATGCGGTCTTGGACGCAACATGACGCTGACAACCTCGCGCTCACCGTTTGGATGCACACTGAAATAAAGCATTTTGGACCCTTTGGTGCCTTTGGAAAGGTCATATTCGGTGTCTCGGGTGATGGAATTGACATAAAAACGCTTCATCATGGTTGGGCCACCAGTTCCGTCTTGATAAAACAAATGGTAAATGGTTCGGGTGTCTCCTTTTTTCCAGACATTGGCATAGATGAGCCCCTTGCCTACAAATTTTTTGTCTGAAACCTTAGTAATCATCATTTTTCCGGTAGAGAAGAAACAAATGATGTCATCAATTTCAGAGCAATCGCAGACTGCCTCGTTTTTCTTTAGGCCATAGCCAATAAAACCTTCGTCGTAGTCGACATAGAGTTTTCTGTTGGCAATAATGACTTTAGTGGCGGAAATTGTGTCAAAGGTTTTGATTTCTGTTTTGCGCTCGCGCCCTGCCCCAAAACGTTTTTTGAGGTCTTTGAAATATTCGATGGCGTAGTCGGTCAGGTGTGCTAAATCATGCTTCACCTGCTTCATTTCCTCTTCGATTTTTAACAGCACGTCATCGGCTTTGTCAGCATCGAAACGAGTGATGCGAATCATAGGAATTTGGGTCAGCTTGTGTAAGTCTTCGTCGATGATTTCGCGGAGTAATTGCTTTTTAAATGGTTTGAAACGCTCATAGAGGTATGCATAAAGTGCCTCGCGATCACCGTATAACTTGAAGTCGATGTACATTTCATGATTGATGAACAATTTTTCAAGGGTTGAAAAATGCCATTGTCGTTCGAGTTCGTCTAGTTTGATTTCTAACTCGAGCTTGAGCAGTTTGACCGTATGATCTGTATTGACTTTTAAAATTTCAGTAACCCCCATGAAACGCGGGCGTTCACCATCAATAATTGAGGAATTTGGCGAGACAGAAACTTCACAATCCGTAAAAGCATAAAGTGCATCGATGGTTTTGTCCGGTGAAACACCTGGTGCCAAATGCACAATAATTTCAGCTTCTGACGAAGTGTTATCTTCTATTTTTTTGATTTTTATTTTGCCTTTGTCGTTGGCTTTGATCACTGACTCGATGAGAGACCCTGTGGTAGTACCGTACGGGATTTCGTTGATGATGAGGGTTTTGTTATCGACTTTTCTGATTTTAGCCCTGATGCGCACGCGCCCGCCACGAAGGCCATCGTTGTAGCCCGAAAAGTCGGCCATACCACCATTTGGAAAATCAGGCAATAGCTCAATTTTTTTACCCCGCAAATGATTGATCGACTGGTCTATGAGTTCAATAAAGTTGTGTGGTAAAAATTTACAGGCCATCCCGACCGCAATACCCTCAGCACCTTGTGCCAAGAGCAATGGAAATTTCATGGGAAGTTGCTCAGGCTCTTTGTTTCGGCCGTCGTAACTGGCCAACCAATTGGTTGTTTTTGGATTAAATGCCACATGGAGCGCAAACTTTGAAAGGCGCGCTTCAATGTAACGAGGCGCTGCTGCACCATCTCCGGTAAGTGTATTTCCCCAGTTTCCTTGACAATCGATGAGGAGGTCTTTTTGTCCAACTTGTACCAAAGCATCGCCAATGGAGGCATCGCCATGCGGGTGGTATTTCATGGTATTTCCGATGATATTGGCCACCTTGTTGTAGCGACCATCTTCCATCTCGCGCATCGAGTGCAGGATTCTTCTTTGAACGGGCTTGAGGCCGTCATAGAGACTCGGGACAGCGCGCTCTAGAATCACATAGCTGGCGTAATCTAAAAACCAGTTTTGATACAAGCCATTTAGCGGCACTATTTTGTCATCGAGGTGTTGTTTCTCGAAAGGATTGTGTCCGGTTTCTTCTGGCGCTTGTTCGTTATTTGTTAATTCGTCTTCGGCCATCTTAAGATGCTATTTCGTTGTTCAAATCTTCGATTTCTTCAGCTTCATCTGCCGCTGCTACTTGAGCTGCAAGATCCTTTTCTACCTTGAGATTATCGATAATAAAGTCTTGTCTTTCTGGGGTGTTTTTACCCATGAAATATGATAGAATGGAGTCAATAGATGCGTCTTTGGTGAGGATAACGGGCTCCAGACGGATGTTTTCGCCAATGAAGTGTATAAATTCGTCGGGTGAGATTTCACCAAGACCTTTGAAGCGTGTAATTTCAGGATTCTTGCCCAATTCAGCAATGGCAGCTCGGCGTTCTTCCTCTGAATAACAATAGATTGTTTTTTTCTTATTTCTTACCCTAAACAATGGCGTCTGAAGCACATAAACATGATTTCTTTTGACTAAATCAGGGAAAAACTGCAAGAAAAACGTCAGCAATAACATGCGAATG
>JBJTCG010000022.1:0-3552 GCA_046091725.1 Flavobacteriales bacterium
TCCGGTCAAAAGAGGTGCGCTTTTTCATCAAGTGCAGGCCAAAGAAACATTATACGGTTTATCTAGAATCTATGAAACTTCGGTTGATAGCCTCATGAGTTGGAATCCGACGGCGCAAAACGGCATCAACGTTGGGCAAAAAATTCTGATCAAAAATGCAATTCTTCCTTTTGATCCGTCTGTCCCAACACAAAATACAAAACCTACAGCTGCTGGTTTTACTTATAAGCTCACTGATACCCTCATTAAATACACGGTTCTCGATAACGAAACCTTGTATTCAATTTCGAAGCGCTACATGATTCCAACAGATTCATTGATGAAAATCAATGCGTTGTCTTCATCTAAAGTGCGCCCTGGGCAACAATTACTTATTCCTATCAAACAAGAACGCAGCACGCCAGTTGTTGTGCAGGCGGTGCCCAATCCATTGCCCAAAACCAATGTTGTTTTTCAGTTTCCTGTCCCTAAAAAACAGCAATATAATATAGCGGCATTTTTACCTTTTCAACTCGATTCTACCAGTGGGCAAAATCGCTTTGTAGCAGCTGCGGCCCTAGATTACTACATGGGTATGAAATTGGCGCTCGATAGCCTCAGGATGCAAGGTCTTGTAGCTGAAGTATTTGTTTATGACGAGCAATTGAAACCAGCAGCCTTGAACGCTTTATTGCAGAGCGACGAACTCAAAAGCATGGACCTCATTTTTTCACCGCTCCAAGAAAAACAGGCGGCTGTAGTAGCGGCTTTCGCTAAGGCACAGCAAATCCCGATGGTTTTCGCGGTCCAATTACCTAAAGAAATAACTGGTTTAAGTCCAAGTTTTATTACCTACACCCCCAAAGACGACGTCCTCATTGAGCAACTCGCTTCGAGCTTACATGCTCATTTTCAAGGTTCAAGTATCGTTTTGATCAACAGCCCTTTGCCCCAAGATCAAGCTACAGAACAGCGTTTTATTGAAGCTTTTAAGGCGCCTTCAACCGCGCAATCTAAACTCAAACTACAGCAAACATCTTGGGTTAACTACAAGAAATACAAGGCCATTGGTGGTCAGGTTATTTTCGTGAGTTTTAGTTCAGACCGAAGCAAAGTTCAAGAATTATTACAGTTTACCAGTTCAGATTCTCTTCTAATGGTTGCTGGTACCAAAGACTGGCTCGATTGGAAAGAATTGTCTAAACAACAAACCAATTCCTCGGTTGAGTTCATAGTGGCTGTTCCAAGTTATTTCTCTTATCAAGCCAAGGCAATGGTGCCTTTGCATAAATTATACCGTCGCAAATACAGCGCAGACCTCACCAAAATGGCTTGTTTGGGTTATGATGTAACTTACTTAATCGGGCAACAACTGCTCGGAAAAACCAAAAGCACCCAAGGTTATATCAGTAAAATGCGTCTGCAAAATAGACCAGATGGCTTAGGTATTGAAAATACCCTTGCACCGGTGGTGCGCTTTCAAAACGGAGAATTAATAGAACTGAATGCCCAATAAAGAACACATTTCAGAACAATACAGAGCGCTGCAATTACATATTTGTCAAGCACTTGAAGCTATTGATACGTATGCCAAATTCTCTGAAGATACTTGGCAGCGCGAAGAAGGTGGCGGCGGCCATACCCGTACGCTAACCGGTGGTCATATTTTCGAGAAAGCGGGGGTTGCGTTTAGCGCAGTTCATGGGCCTGTCACAGCTGCCATGAAAAAACAACTGGGCCACGAAGGCGAGCGCTTTTTTGCCACAGGTGTTTCAATTGTTTTGCATCCGGTTCATCCGCGTCATCCGATCATGCATATGAATGTACGCTATTTTGAACTTGAAGATCATTCCTATTGGTTTGGTGGCGGCATCGACCTCACACCACATTTTGTCGATTTTGCCAAAGCACAAGCTTTTCATCAGTCCTTGAAATCCGTTTCAGATCAATACAACAAGGATTTTTACCCTCAATTCAAAGAGTGGGCAGATCGTTATTTTTTCTTGCCCCACCGCAATGAGTCCAGAGGAGTAGGGGGTATCTTTTTTGACCAACTCGATGAAAAATCTGGTCTGACCAAAGACCAAATCTTTCAATATTGCCTCGATCTCGGACGTCTGTTTCCGGTTGTTTATGCCCAACAACTAGATGGTCTGGCATTGCAAAAACCAACTAAGGCTGAACTCGATTGGCAGGCACTCAGAAGAGGGCGTTATGTAGAATTCAATTTGCTCCATGACCGCGGTACCAAATTTGGCATTTATTCAGGTGGGCGTACCGAGAGTATCCTCATGAGTATGCCACCAATGGCAAATTGGGTTTACAATCAAGAGCCTGCCGAGGGCACTGAAGAACAAAAAACCCTGAGTTTCCTCAGGGCTTTTCATGAATTTTGTTAGACGCTGCTTACTGTTTGGTAAGTGTGAGGTAATCAGTGCCGCCACCGCCACCAGAAACATCGATCAATTTAATCTCTGTTGTTGTGTATGAGATGATATCCCAGTCCTCGGATAACTCGTCTAGTTCGTTACTAACTGCAAAATTAATATTGAAGTCGAGGTCATCTAGGCTGTCATCGTTGCTATTTGAATCAGTAATTGACCAAGTGCCTGTGTAAGGATTAGAATTGCTGCTGAGTAAATCAGTTGCGTTTAATGTGCCATCGTCTAAAAAATTCAAGCGAAATGTAGTAAATTCAGCTGTTTCATCGTCTCCATTGTCAATGTAACTACTTACAATCCAGGTGCCATCTGTAGCAGCTTTGTTGATTTGCTTTTGTTCGCTTTGCCATTTTGTACAGCTTACCGCTATAGCCAGCAAGCTAGCTGAGAATAATATTTTTTTCATGACTTCTTTTGATGATTGCTTCTAAGACGCAAAAATAGGACCAAAAGTTTTCGTTTATTTTTAGATCCTCATAAAATTTCCGCTTAATTACTCCGCAAAAATAATACGGAATAATTATATTTGATCATGCTCAAGCTCACCGCACAAAGCCAAAGACTACAATTGATCACTGATTTTTTGAAAGCACAGGCTTTTGAACGTGCCTCTTTTGTGCAAATCCACGATTACCTGAAGCAAAAACTACCAGGTTTGGGTCTAAAGGCAATTTCTAGGCGTTCGCTAGAAGCAGACCTTCAAATCCTTAGAACAGACAGCAACAGCGGCATCAAGCACATACAAGTTGCTCGAAAACACTATTATCAGCTCGAAAAAAAATCAAAGGCACCCGTCGATATCTCCGAAGGTTTCATGCAGAGTATGCTGCAACAAATCGTGCAAAATTTAGGGGCGAAATTGCCAGAGAAATTGAGGACTTCAGATCATGATTTTCAAGATCAATTTGTTTTTAGTTTCTCGGGTCTCAATGACGATGGGCTTTCGCTACAGTTAGCGGCTACATGTCTTCAGGCAATTGAACAGCAATATCTCATACAATTTTTGTACAAGCCGGCATTTAGTACCTATAAGTCAAGGCTGCAGATTGTGGCTCCGTTGCAAATCCGCTTTTATGAAGGTCGCTTTTATTTAGTTGCTTGTGAGTGGTCAGAACTTAAAAAAACTGCAAAG
>JBJTCG010000023.1:0-14470 GCA_046091725.1 Flavobacteriales bacterium
TCCCTGAGCAAAGGCATTAGCTGAAAGTACTATGCCCGCAAGTGTGAATAATTTTTTCATTGTTTATTTTTTTATTAAAGATACTCAAATACCTGCCGTTCTACGCTAAAATTGGACCTTGGTTTCAAATAAATTGAGGTAATCTTAGTTATTGATGGGGTTCTCCTAGTTGAAACCCAAGTTTAACCGCTCAAAAATCTTTAATTTAGGGCAATGAAAATGATGCATCACGGTTTTTTAATTTGCTTTTTATTCAGCTCTGTATTGACTTTTGCACAAGTTTCAGGGTCAGAAAGCGTGTCAGTACCAGTAGTTGGTGTGCATTATGGCGGTGCATTTTCAGGTGGTGACCTCGCTGAGCGTTTTGGCTACCTAAACAGGGTGGGTTTTACAGCAGGTTACAAGCTCAAAAACAACTGGAGTTTTGGCCTGGAGTCTGACTTCTGGTTTTCGGAAAATGTCAAGCTTACTGGGCTTTTTGATCATTTGGTAGACAGTTACGGCAACATCACCAGCGATGTCGGCATGCCAGCAGCGGTTTTTGTTTATGCAAGAGGTTTTCATTCCAATGCCTATGTGGGGTGTTTGTTCCCAATCAATGAGCGCAATAAGAATAGTGGAATTTTAGTTCAATTGAGCAGTGGTTACATGCTGCATCATATTCGCATTGAAACTAATGACAACGTGGTGCCTCAAATTGAACTAGACTACAAAAAAGGCTATGATCGCCTCACAACAGGCCTCAACACCCAACAATTTGTCGGTTATTGCTTTTTGAACAACAAAGGCGACTATAGTTTTTACGCCGGCCTATATTTCCAACAAGGTTTTACCTACAACCGCCGCACCATTAACTTTGACCAACCAGACATTCCAGTCTCTACTGCCCTGCGCCTCGATCTTCAAACCGGCTTTCGTATTGGTTGGTACATCCCATTTTACTCCTCAGAGCCAAGGGATTATTATTATAATTGATGGCTTTACTCTACACATTAACGATTTACATTTACCAACTTCTTTTGAAATTGGCAGCATTTTGGCACCCCAAAGCGAAGTTATTAATTGAAGGAAGAAAAGCATCTTGGAACATTCTTGAAAAAAATCCGAAAACAAACAAAAAGCGCTATTGGTTTCATTGTGCCTCACTTGGAGAATACGATATGGCTTTGCCGCTCATAGAGGCTTGTAGAGCTGCAAACCCGGAGCTAGAAGTTGCCGTGAGTTTTTATTCGCCTTCGGGCATGCAGCATTACCAAAAGCGTGGTTTTGTCCCAGATTTTGTTTTTTATTTGCCCGCCGATACGCCTGCTGCCATGAAAAAAATAGTGGCTGCAGTGGCTGCAGAAAGGCTGTATTTACTCAAGTATGAATTTTGGCCCAATGTATTGAGTGCTGCGCAAGTGTCAGGGCTTGATGTTTTTGCAGTGAATACTATTTTGCGCCCAACTCAAATTTACTTCAAATGGTATGGAGGTCTTTTTCGCAAGGCCCTAAGGCGTGTTTCATATTTTGGTGTTCAAAACAAGGTAACCCAAGAGCTACTCAGAAGTGTAGGAATCGCTTCCCATAAAATAGAAATTTTAGGCGATCTGCGTTGGAACAGAGTTTTGGAAGCCAAGCAAAATGCACCAAAAAATCAAATCATAGAAAGTTTTAGCGCAGATGGCCCACTCTTGATCTTAGGAAGTAGTTGGCCAGAAGAGGAGAAACTTCTCTTTGAAATGCTCCAACGCGAAGCTCAACAATCATTTAAAATACTCATTGCACCACACGATTTATCTCGGGGCCATCTTGTCCAACTCCAAGAGCGCTTTCCTGAAGCGTTGTTGTATACTCAAGTAGAAAAGAACCCCACCACTTTCAATAAAAACCATCACATCATGATACTTGACACCATTGGGCAACTGAGTGCAGCGTATCAATATGGCAGTGCGGCTTTTGTGGGTGGGGGCTTCAGCGGAAGTTTGCATAATATTTTAGAGCCCTTGGCTTATGGGTTGCCTGTGTTGTTTGGCACCAGGCACCAAAAATTTCCTGAAGCGCAGCAGTTCTTAGAATTGGGTTTTGCCAAAGAAATTGTCAATGCCCAAGATTTAGATTCAGCAGTGAAGAATTTTTTAGAAAACGCGCCTCAGCATCAAGAAGCCATTGAGCAAGAGGTTTTCAAAATGCAAGTTAACATCCCTGATAAACTTGTAAATTGAAAAGAACGATTTCAAGAATACAAGGATAAAAACTGATTTAATAAGCGCGCTCGTTGCGTTTTTCCATCCAATTGATAAAGGCGCGGTTGACTACTTTGTTGCCACCCGGAGTAGGATAGTCGCCGGTGAAATACCAGTCACCGGTGTGGCCTGGGCAAGCTGCGTGTAGGTTTTCAACGCTTTGATAAATGATTTCAACCTCGGCTTGCATGCCTTTGGGTGTTAGCATTTGGGCAATTTTGGCTGAGATTTCTTGGTCCGTGAACGAAGCGTAGATGTCTTTGACTACGTTTTTGACTTGTTCTTTTGGCAACTGAACTTGTTCGAGCGCTGCTTTGTAAACGTTTTCAATGATATGTTCTTGTCCGCGTTCGCGCAAGAGTGCAATGGCTGCTTCAAAGGCAATAAAGTCGCCCATTTTGGCCATGTCTATGCCATAGCAATCTGGAAAACGGATTTGAGGTGCAGACGAAACAACTACGATTTTTTTAGGGCCCAGTCTATCAAGGATACGCAAAATACTTTGACGCAGGGTAGTTCCGCGGACGATGCTGTCGTCAATAACAATGAGGTTGTCTGTGCCACGGCGCACTGAGCCATAAGTGATGTCGTAGACATGTGCAACGAGGTCGTCTCGGGAGTCGTCTTGGGTAATGAACGTGCGCAATTTGGCATCTTTGATGGCAATTTTTTCGATGCGCGCCCTGCGGTTAATGATTTCTGAAATGGCTTCTGTACTTGGGTTGTTACCCAAAGAGGCAATTTGCTTGATTTTATCTGCGTTGTGTGCTTCCTCTAGGCCTTTGATGAGGCCGTAGAAAGATACTTCAGCCGTATTAGGTATGAAAGAAAACACGCTGTTGTCGTAGTCGTGGCCAACACTTTTTAAAACATCTTGGACGATGAGGCGCCCGAGCGCTTTTCGCTCTTTGTAAATGTCTGCATCTGAGCCTCTTGAAAAATAGATGCGTTCGAAAGAACATTGCTTGAGTTCTCGAGGTGCATTGATTTCGATTTCCTTGACTTGTCCTTTACGTTCAATAATGAGGGCATGACCTGGTTTCAATTCTTGGATGTCTTCAACCTTTAAATTGAAAGCAGTCTGAATGACCGGACGCTCTGAGGCAACGACACAAATTTCGTCATCTTCGTACCAGAAAGTGGGGCGAATGCCATTTGGGTCACGTAATACAAATGCAGAGCCATGCCCAAGTAAGCCAGCCATTGCGTAACCGCCGTCCCAATGTTCAGAGGCTTTTTTGAGGATTTTATCAATTTTGATTTCGTCTGGAATGCGCTCATAGATTGCGGTTTTGGCGTAGCCCAAAGCCTTGTAATGTGCGTAGAGGTCGTCATTTTCTACATCAAGAAAATGTCCGATTTTTTCCATGACGGTAACGGTATCTGACTTTTCTTTGGGGTGTTGCCCGAGTTCAACGAGCGTACCAAAAAGTTCATCGACGTTGGTCAGGTTAAAATTTCCTGCAACGACAAGGTTGCGTGTCATCCAGTTGCTTTGACGCAAAAACGGGTGGCAACTTTCAATGGAATTGCGGCCGTAGGTACCATAGCGCAAGTGACCTAAAAATACCTCGCCTGTAAATCCTACATTTTGTTTGAGGTATTTGACGTCCTTGAGCAAAGCCGGGTTTTCGTCGTGAATAGCCTTGAACTTGGCATTGATTTGATCAAAGATATCTTGGGTAGGGTTTTTCTTCACAGAGCGGCTTCTAGAAATGTAGCGCTCACCGGGCTGCATATCGAGTTTGATGTTTGCAATACCGGCGCCATCTTGGCCGCGGTTGTGCTGTTTTTCCATCAAAAGATGCATCTTGTTGAGCCCCCACAGTGCAGATCCGTATTTGTCGAGGTAGTATTCTAGGGGTTTTTTGAGCCTCAAAAGGGCAATACCACACTCGTGCTTAATCGGATCACTCATTGTCAAGAAATTTGGTATACAAAGGTAATTCTTTATTTGTAATTTTATATCGTGAAATCCATGGTGGCCGTATTTTTGATTGCCCTCCAACTCGCTTTGCAAGTAGGGATACCGGTTCACAAGCACTTCTGTGAAATGGATGGCGTGTTTACTTCCGTGGTTCTCAAAATTGACCACGAATGCCAAGAGCAACAACAAGCCAACAAATTACCACCGTGTTGTAGGGCTGCACAAGAAAAATCATGCGAAAAACAAGTTTCCCAAGACGACTGCTGTTCTGATGAACTTGAAGTAATTAAAACAACCCTTGATCAAAATCTTCCACAAGGATTAGATTTGAATTTACCAATAGAATTTATTGCTCTTCCATTTAGGGCAATTTATCCTACTAAGCTAGTAGCGCTTTCTAAAAATCTGATTCCTTCACAAACTTTTTATAGACCGCCTCCGCTCTTTGAGTGTGGTCGGGATATTCATACGCTACACCAAGTGTGGCGAATTTGATGCTGAACCTTAGTTTTCTAAGATTTAGTCATCAAATTATTATTCATGAAAAATATTGTTTTTTACGTGAGCCTCGTGTTTGGCACCGTGGTTCATGCGCAAATAAAGGGTGTGGTACAGGGTGTAGATTCGACACATACCGCCCCGCTTAAAAATGTCAAAATTACGTTGGTCCGTTCAGGACAAACCGTTTACTCAAACGAAGACGGCACTTTTGAAATCATACTCGGAAAACAAAGTCCAGATACTTTGTTGTTTCAGGCCAAAGGTTACCGTGCCGATCGTTTGGTGGTAACTCGTGCGGATCGCTTTGCAGCCCTAAATGTTGTTTTGGTTTCAGGACAATTGGTACAAGAAATTGTGGTGAGTTCCCAAAAATACTCCCACGGAATTTCTAAAATGAAAACCTTGCATGTCGAAGAGCTGACCAGCGCTGAATTTAGAAAAGCCGCTTGTTGTAATTTGTCGGAGTCTTTTGAGACAAACGCTACAGTAGATGTCAGCATGGCAGACGCTATATCAGGAGCAAAGAAAATTCAATTGCTTGGTTTAGATGCCGTTTATACGCAATTACAAATGGAAAACATACCGTTTTTGCGCGGTTTAGAAAGTAGTTTTGGCCTCAATAGCATTCCAGGAACCTGGTTGGAATCGATACAAATTACAAAAGGCACGGGTTCTGTCGTGAATGGTTACGAATCCATGGCAGGCTTGGTCAATTTGGAATTCAAAAAACCTGCGGAAATGCCAAAAATGGCACTTAATATTTACCAGAATCGATTTGGGCGCTCTGAAATCAATTTACATAGTGGCGCCAAACTCACGGACAAATGGCACATGGGTACGTTCTTGCATGGCGCCACCATTTATGGCCGCCCGGATCATAACCACGACGGTTTCTTAGACCAAACCAATGGCCAAACGTTTTCGGTTTTACAGCGTTTTTCTTACCAAGGTAAAAACATGGAAGCTCAACTTGGTTTGCAAGCCTATGCCGACCAGAAAAATGGCGGCCAGACTTCCTATACGCAGGCAAGTCCGACGGGCTACGGGATGCAACTAGAGAGCAAGCACCTCTCCCTGTTTTCGAAGACGGGTTTTTTTGGAAAAAAACCTGGCCAAAGTGTTGGCGTTATTGCCAACTTGAAATTCCAAGATCTGCAAGGATTTTACGGTTTGCGGGCTTTTCAAGGAAGCGAAAAACGTGCCTACTTTAACCTGATCTACGATGACATCATCGGCTCTGCCGATCACAAGATCAAAGCAGGCGCGAGCTTTCTTGGCCTCATGATTTCACAATATGCCGCCCAGACCGATGGTTTTTTAACGATCGGAGCAGCTCGCGCTGAATGGGTGCCGGGCGTATTTGCCGAGTATAGCTACTCGGGCAACCGCCTGTCGGCGGTTGCAGGTGCCCGATATGATTTGCACAATCTTGCAGGTTCGCAGTTTTCTCCAAGGGTGCACCTCAAATACGCCCTCACCCCCCAACTCGATCTCAGAATCACTGCTGGCAGGGCTTGGCGACTTCCTAATTTTGTGGCGGACAATCTTAATTTATTGGCGTCTTCCAACTATTGGCAAGCCAATCAGTCCCTCCAACCAGAAATTTCTTGGAATACAGGCATATCCCTAACCCAAGGGTTCAGTTTTAAAAAGCGCAAAGGAAGTTTGAGTCTTGATGCTTACCACACGCGTTTTGCACATCAATTAGTGGCTGACCGCGACACGCTTTTGGGTTACATCGTTTTTAAAAATGTGGCCCATGCATCCGTCGCTACAGTCATCCAGGCTGAGTTTACTTATGAAGTATGGCGTGGTCTTGATTGGCGTTTTGCCTATAAATTTCAAGATGTCAGGTCTTTGTACGCCGGGCAACTTCAAACCCAGGTATTATTACCGCGTCAACGCTTTTTTAGTAATTTGGCCTACCGCACCCGAAACAAACGCTGGGAGTACGACCTTACTTATTCCAGATATGCCGCTGTGCGTTTACCGCATCATGGTCAGGGTAAATCTTGGGGTTTGCTCAATGCTCAAATAACAAGGTCTTATAAACAATTGGAAATTTATTTGGGTGGCGAAAATCTTTTAAATTTTACACAAGCTCACCCGATTATGGATCCTGAAAATCCATTTGGGCCACAGTTTGACGCCACCCAAGTTTGGGGGCCGATAATGGGGTGGAATGCCTATTTTGGTTTGAGGTATACTTTGAAATAATCTAGTTTTATTCAAAAAATCGATCAAAAACAATCAAAAACAATCAAAAACAATCAAAATCAGACAATATGAAAAATTTAGTCCTTTTTTTATTCTTCACGCTGAGTATTTCAATTTTAGCTCAAAAACCAATAATCATATCTATTCAAACTTCGGCACAATGTGGCGATTGCAAACAGCGCATTGAAACAACACTTAATCAAACCAAAGGGGTTGTGTATGCAGAGTTGAATTTAGAAACTAAGGTGGTTGAAGTAAAATTCAAGCCCTCCAAAACGGATGCGGCAGCAATCAAAACAGCACTTACACTGATAGGATACGATGCTGATGAAATGAAGGCAAACCCTGCGGCGCAAAAAGCCCTGCCACTTTGCTGCCAACCAGGTGGGCATTAAGTTGTACTATCGCTCTAATTTATAGGAAAGCCCAATCCCGATTACTGATTTGAATTGTGTTCTTGGCCCTGTATTACCCCACTGATCCGTTATTTTGATGTCGTCATCATAGATGAGGTTCCACTGCGCAGACGCCGAAACCAAAGAATTGACACGAAACAACAAAAGTAATTCTGCATTGACATCGATGTTTTCTGGATTATTCAAATAATTGCTGAATAGCTCCAGTTTAGATTTCATCTCGATGTTTTTGGCAAGTGGCCTATTGTATTTCATTTTGAGATAAGCCCCATATTCTTGCCGATAACGCAAACCTGCAGGAACTCCAAAAGAACCTTTAGCACTTAAGGAATCATCGAGTACAAATGTAGATTTCAAGGCAATTGAAGAAAAGAATATATTGAAGTTGTCGTCTTTGCGAAAGTCAGCTCCAAGACCCATGTTTAAAAAACCGGGCGCCATGAAACTTGATACCGGAACGGAGTCATTGGGGTAGTTGTATCCGTTGATCGATTGTGTTCTGAAGCTACTGGCAAAAGTCAAGAAGAATCCTTTGGAGAGTTGCATACCAAAAGTGCTAGAAGCATCAAGGCGGTCATCGGTTTTTTGGGCACCGACACCATTGTTGTCAAAGTATTTGATGCCTCCGAGTGCGAAACTGAGGTCATTAGTCCATTTGATGTTGTCTTGGGTGTAATAAGCAGAGGCACTGGCTGAACCGATCAGTGAAATGTTGTTGCGCCCCCCTGCATTCCAATTGACAAATGAAGTTTGGGTACCACTCAAAGAATACAAGGATTTGAATTTCCAGTAGGAGATAGAATCTTGAGCAAATACGCCACATAGCGTGCTCAGATTAAACAATAAGAAAAAAATGATGTTTCTTTGAAGACCAAACATTGCAACCACAAAAATAATGCGTTTTCTAACTTTACTTCTTGTGTACCTTCCAATTCTTTCAACAACACACTTTGCACAAAGTACCATCGATTACAGTTTGAAAAGTTCATGGGCGGCCCTGCCTGATCAACTTCCTGCCCAATTAAAAGCAAGAATTTCAGATACCTCCTTGTACGCTTACGCCGACGTCTTCTACGTTTACCCGACCTTGAATACTGCCAAAACGGATCGTCGTTGGAATGCTCCATTAGATGATCTAGACCAACAAAAAAAGGTTTTGGAAACCGCGTTGCCTTTTCAGGGAAGTGCTTTTGCTGAAGCTGGGCGTTTTTATGCTCCTTATTATCGTTCTGCCCATTTGAGGTCGTATTATGTAGCTGACCCGAAAGGAAAAGAGGCCTTGGAATTTGCTTATGCAGATATTCGGGCAGCATTTATTTATTACCTCGAGCACTACAACAATGGTAGACCTATTATTTTAGCTGGTCATAGTCAGGGAAGCACGCATTGTGGTCTGCTCTTGCAAGAATTTTTTGACGGAAAAGCATTACAAAATCAATTGGTTGCTGCATACTTGCCCGGCATCGGTATCAAAGCATCAGAGCTCGTGCATATTCCACTCATGACCTCTCCTGAACAAACTGGTGGTTATGTTACTTGGAATACCTTTAAGAAACAAATCGATCGTAAAGCCTATGATAAATGGTACAAGGGAAGGGCAGTGGTAAATCCTGTAACTTGGACCTTAGCTTCACATTCAAGCAAGTCGCAGCACAAAGGCTTTTTGTATTTCGATGGCAAACTATATGACCAACTTTTTGAAGCGCATTTAATTGACGGTGCCATTTGGATTGATCGGCCGAAAGGAAAGTTTTTTTGGCTCAGTCTGACCATGCGAAATTACCACATCGGCGACATCAATTTATTTTGGAAAGATATTCACGATAATGCCCAAAATAGGGTTCGAAGTTACATGGAGAAACATTAACTTTGTACTCCAAAATCGACACATTTTATGATACCTTTTGAAAGACGCCACATAGGCCCAGGAGCTCAAGAACAACAAGAAATGTTAAAAGCTGTTGGTGTAGCAAACATCGAAACACTTATCGATCGCACTATCCCTGCTCAAATCCGCTTGAACCGCGAGCTCAACGTTGCGCCTGCGCTATCTGAGCAAGAGTACCTCAATCATATCACTGAATTAGGTGCAAAGAACCAAGTAAACAAGTCTTTCATTGGTCTAGGATATCACGAAACCATTGTGCCTTCACCAATTTTGCGCAATATTCTTGAAAATCCAGGATGGTATACAGCCTACACACCTTATCAAGCAGAAATTGCACAAGGTCGTCTTGAAGCTTTGCTCAATTTCCAAACTATGGTCATTGAATTGACAGGCATGGACATCGCTAATGCCTCGCTTCTAGATGAAGCAACTGCAGCAGCCGAAGCCATGATCATGTTCTATAATTCTCGCAGCCGTGCGGACATCCAAGCAGGCCGCAATAAGTTTTTTATCGATGCCAGCGCTTTGCCGCAAAGCATCGATGTCATGACTGGCCGTGCCATCAACCTCGGAATTGAACTAGTTATCGGAGATGCCAGTACTTTCGAGGCAGATGCTTCGTTTTTCGGAGTTTTTGTTCAGTATCCAAACGCTCACGGAGCCATCACCGACTGGTCCAACGCCATTGCTGCGTGGAAAGCAGCAGGCATTCAAGTTGCAGTTGGCGCAGACATTTTGTCTTTGGTTTTATTGAAATCACCGGGTAGTATGGGTGCCGATGTCGTGCTTGGTTCAGCACAACGCTTTGGTGTCCCAATGGGTTACGGTGGTCCACACGCGGCGTTCTTTGCAACCAAAGAAGACTACAAGCGCAATTTACCAGGTCGCATTATTGGTGTATCCAAAGACGCCGATGACAGCCAAGCCCTCAGAATGGCGCTCCAAACCCGCGAGCAACACATCAAACGCGACAAAGCAACTTCAAACATCTGTACCGCTCAGGCCTTACTTGCCGTTATGGCTTCAATGTATGCTGTATATCATGGCCCAGATGGCGTTCGTGCCATTGCACATCATGTACACAGCCTTGCTTGTCAAGCATCAGCAGGTTTAAAATCGGCTGGTATCACAGTTGCATCAGCAGCATTTTTTGACACCATTCACGTCACTGGTGTTGACTGTTCAGCCGTCAAAACCAAAGCTGGAGCAGCTGGTTTGAACTTCAATTATGTTTCAGATTCAGCACTAACTATTTCTTTTGGTGAACCCCACACCACTGCAGACCTCCAAGCTGTTTTAGCCGTATTCAGTGCAACAGCACAAACGGCTAGTACAGCAATTCCAGCTGGTTTGCAACGCACAGAACCTGTGCTATCACATCCTGTTTTCAATTCGTATCATTCTGAATCTCGCATGATGCGTTACATGAAAAAACTCGAGAACAAAGACCTCTCCTTGGTGCACTCCATGATTCCGCTTGGTTCTTGTACCATGAAACTCAATGCTGCTTCAGAAATGATGGCAGTAACCAACCCACAGTTTGCCAACATGCACCCTTTTGCACCCCTTGACCAAGCAAAGGGTTACCATGAAATGTTTGACCAATTAGCCAAAGATTTGTGCGAATGCACTGGTTTTGCAGCTGTCTCTTTACAACCTAATTCAGGTGCACAAGGTGAATACGCGGGTCTGATGGTCATCAAGGCGTACCATGAATCTCGCCAAGATTTTCAGCGTAAAAAAATGATCATACCGTCTTCAGCGCACGGTACCAACCCAGCATCTGCCGTAATGGCTGGTTTTGAGGTTGTTGTTACAGGTTGTGACGAAAACGGAAACATCGATATCGAAGAACTACGACAAGTTGCTACAGAACTCAAAGACGTTCTTGCAGGCATTATGGTAACTTACCCATCAACACATGGTGTTTATGAAGAGGGTATCCGTGAAATCACCAGCATCATCCACGAAAATGGTGGTCAAGTATACATGGATGGCGCAAACATGAATGCTCAAGTTGGCCTGACCAATCCAGGAAATATTGGTGCTGACGTTTGTCACCTAAACTTGCACAAAACATTTGCAATTCCTCATGGTGGCGGTGGCCCAGGTATGGGTCCAATTGGTGTTGCGGCGCACTTAGCACCGTTTTTACCAAGCAACCCTTTGATCAAAACCGGTGGTGAAAATCCAATCCACGCCATCTCAGCTGCACCATATGGTTCAGCGCTCATCCTGACTATTTCTTATGCTTACATTAAAATGTTAGGAGCAACTGGCTTGCGCCGTTCAACAGAAATGGCCATTCTCAATGCAAACTACATTGCAGCTCGCTTGAAAGGTCATTACGATACACTTTATACAGGTTTAAATGGTACGGTGGCCCACGAAATGATCCTCGATTGTCGCGAATTCAAGAAAACAGCCGACGTAGAAGTTGCCGACATGGCCAAGCGTCTCATTGACTTTGGTTTCCATGCACCAACTGTTTCTTTCCCCGTAGCCGGTACACTCATGATTGAGCCTACTGAGTCAGAAGACAAAGAAGAGCTCGATCGTTTTTGTGATGCCATGATTAAAATCCGCGAAGAAATCCGCGAAATTGAAAATGGCCACGCAGATAAAGCTAACAACTTGCTTAAAAATGCACCGCATACTGCAGATTGCATCATTAATCGTAACTGGACTTACCCTTACGCGCCGCAAGAAGCTGCTTACCCATTGCCTTATTTGCTAGATGCTAAATACTGGGCTCCAGTACGACGCGTTGATAACGCATTCGGTGACCGCAACCTCGTCTGCAGCTGCCCAAGCGTAGAGAGTTACGCCCATATTCAAGACTAAATGAAACTCGATATCCTTGCTTTTGGTGCCCACCCCGATGACGTAGAATTATCTGCGGCGGGCACCTTATTGCACTACGCTGCACAAGGAAAAACGATCGGTGTGGTTGACCTCACCGAAGGCGAACTTGGTACTCGCGGTTCTGTTGAATCACGCTACGAAGAAGCGCAAAATGCCGCTCAATTAATGGGGCTTAGCACGAGAACCAACTTGCGTTTGCCAGATGGTTTTTTTGAACATAACCAAACCAATTTACTCAAAATCATAGAGCAAATACGACTCCATCAACCTGAACTCGTATTTGCCAATGCGCTTTCTGACCGCCACCCCGATCACGGGCGGGCTGCCAAATTAGTAGCTGAAGCTTGTTTTTTGTCTGGCTTACGCAAAATACATACTTCGCACAATGGCATAGCGCAAGAACCGCATAGGCCTCGCTTGGTCTTGCATTACATTCAAGATTTTCAGCTCGAACCTTCAATTGTATTTGACGTTACTCCTTATGTCAATCAAAAGTTGGCCTGTATCAAAGCCTATAAAACACAGTTCTTCGACCCACAATCTAATGAGCCAAATACCCCAATATCTGGCGAATTATTTTTTGATTTCCTGAAAGGACGCATGCAAGAAATGGGTCGTCCGGCGGGTCATGATTTCGCCGAAGGCTTTGTCTTGAACAGACGCTTTGGTGTTCAAGATTTATTCAGCTTGCACTAAAAACAGGGCTTCCCTCTTAATAACCCGTTACTTTTCCTTTATCCACTGCTTGTATGCCATTGGTCATCCAATTTGGTGCTGGTGCATTCATTAGGTAGTGGTCAAAAAACTGACGCATTCGGATCGATAGATCGTATTTATTGGCCAATTTGGTCAAATTGTGATCGTCACCGTTATAATTGAGCATCCAGCAAGGCTTCCCCAAACGACGTAATCCATTGTACAATTCTAAGCCTTGGTACCATGGAACAGCCCCATCTTGGTCATTAGCCATAATCAATAGGGGTGTTTGAACCTTTGGTAAATGAAACAAAGGTGAATTTTCGATGTATAATTCTGGTTTTTCCCAAATGGTGGCACCAATTCTGCTTTGCGTCGATTCATACTGAAACTGGCGGTTGATACCGCTGCCCCAACGAATACCACCATAAGCTGAAAACATATTGCTCACAGGTGCGCCTGCCATAGCAGCAGCAAAACGGTTGGTCATGGTAATGAGCATTGCTGTTTGGTAACCTCCCCAGCTTTGGCCTTGTAAACCCATTCTTTTCGCATCAATAGGGTAGTTTTTGACTAAATGATCTGTGGCACTCATGATGGCATTATAAGCCCCTTTGGCAGGTTTGCCCGGTTCGTATCTGATATCTGGCACAAAAACCAAATAACCGCCACTGGCATATTCTGTCGGATTTATAATGCTTGCTGAAGGTTTCGGGGCCTGATAATTGTGTAAGTTGTCTGAATTGAGCTCATAGTAATAAAATAACAAAGGATATTCTTGCGCGGGGTTATAGTTGGCTGGTTTGTACAATAATCCTTGTAATATTTGACCGTCATAGGCCTTCCACGTGACCAATTCAACACTGGCCCAATTGTAGTTTTTTTGTTGCGGATTGGCCACTGATATTTGATGACCGGCATTGAAATTGGTGTCGTGTAACCAAAGATCTGGGTATGTTTGTACATCCATTTTTCGGAGTAAAAATGTGCTGGCTTGCTCAGCTTTTTGAAGTCCTGCAATGCGCTGTGCCATTTCAAATTGCAATGTCAGTCCTTCTTGTTCTGTATAGAAATACAAAAGCTCATTTTTATTGGACTTGCGAAGCCCTGTTATGTAGCCATCTGATAAATCAGTCCAAGCAGAGTCATTTTGATAGGGTGTAAAGCGCAATTCAATTTTTTCTTTAGTAGCCTGCTCGTTGGAGATACTTTTCAGGATTCCGGACGCCACTTCAAACCCCCAAATATCATATTCAGATTGAAAGTATACCGTTTTTGTATCTTTTGCATAGCCAATAAAACCAACTGGCCCAGCTTCCATGGGTTGTCCGTTGAGGTCTTCGTTCCAGCAAATGTCTTTTCTGCTGCAATTCATACAAAGCTGTTTTTGTTTTTCGATATCAAGTAAGATCCATTTGTACTCAGTGGCGTTGTAATAACTGAAATAGCGTCCGTCTGCAGATAAGTCGCCGGTATATGCTAATTCTTTTCCGATTAAAATTGCTTGCCCAGTTTCTAGGTTAACGCGGTAGTAGTCGGCTTTGTTAGGTGCTTTCCATTGGGCTTCTATGAGGTACGGATTTGGGTTGCTTGCTAAAATAAAAGGGCCATTTGTATTTTTATCTACGCGTAATTCTAAACTATCTGAACCAATTTTTTGGAGTCGTTTCGAATCTAAATGATAGACATATAGGGTGCTTTTTTTCAGGTCTTGGTTTCTGCGCAAAAGCTGTTG
>JBJTCG010000024.1:0-23494 GCA_046091725.1 Flavobacteriales bacterium
CATAAAAATGTGGAGCCAGACATCCCAAATAGATGATTTGCAGCACTGCTTACAAAATAATCAGTATACGAGACTTGTTCACCTGATAAATAAGCCACCACAAATTTCCCGGACTTTTTAAAATTGATCAAGGCCTCGCGAAGTTCTGTAGCTGTAGCCATGCCCATTTCAGGAGATTTCATCTCCAAAAATACTCCTCTGATTTTTCGATCCTTGGCCGCGGCCTCTAGGCCGGTAATGAGCTCTGGTAAACCAGTACTTCGATCAACTTTGAATGCGGTCGCATCAAAAGACTGCGTGCTTTTGTCTACTACTGCCCCCTCTAATTTGATATGCAATATGGTTTTATCTTGAAGCGCAAGCGGTTCCGGTTCGAAATCACCAAACGAACCGATAATGCCGCCAAGGACAAGAAAGAAAAAGACCATGCCTACCAAACCTGCCACAAAAACAGCAAGAAAGCTTGGCCAAAATAACTTACCAAATGTCAGGCGATTTTCGGACATATTAAGAATTTAAAAGTGAATGTAAACTGAGTTTGTTGACCACATTGATGCGCAAAGTAAAGCGGATATTTTGCGAATAATTCGTGAATAAATCATTGGCCAAGAAATTACCCTCTGAGCCTGCATTTGAACCCGAAACTAATGGGAAATAAAGACCAAATACTTTTCCAAAACGAAGGGCAACACCTGCGTTATAATAAGAGTCAATGCTTTTGAAAGTCCCATGACCCATTCCGTAGTCTGCAAATACACCAAAAATATTTGGCTTCACAGGCAATTGCGCATAAACTGTTGCAGTACTTAGCCAATTAATATTACTTCCGGCTGAGTTACCGGTATGGAATTGACCATGGCGATCCATGCGCTGCTGAGACCAAAAACCACTGATATCTGAACGGCCAAAATTGTAATCTTCCATGAATAAATCTTGCTGCCCCTGAAGGCCGTTCATGGACCAAAATAGGCGATTTGTGAGAAAAATCGCAGAAATTTGATGATTTAAGGTATAACCGCTAAATAGGTTGAGCTCTATTTTTCGATCCAACTTTCCGAGACGGTATGAAAAGGTTTGGTTGAGGTTGGTCCAAATTCTTGATACCATTTCCGTTCCCACAAGATTGGGGCTTGTACCATCTTGAAAATATTCAAAGCGGTTGGTCCATTGGGCTTGATAAGCTGGTTTGCGGTAGTTGAGTGTGTGCTGAACAAATACGCCGAGTTCTTTTGTGAAAATACTACTTGCATTATTTTTCCATGCGTTATTTTTCCATATTCCTTGAATCAAAAGATCGTTGTGTACGGCATGTCGAGCTTTACCCGCGCCAAAATTGATCGCAACATAAGGAGACAAGGCAACAAAATAGTTCTCATTGATTCCACGTCTTGTACCGAAAGATTTCACAGACAAGCCCAATCGCATGAGTTCGATGGCTTTGGTTGGCAAAATTTGGTAAGAAAATTCTGCAATACCTGCAGGGCGCAAGCGTGCAGTACTGAACATTGGACTGACCAAATAAGTAAATTTCTTGGGTGCCAAACCAATGTTGTGCAATGTGACACCAGCCATTAGGCCGTCGTAGGCATTAGCACCAAGCATGGGTGTCCAGAAAATAGCAGTCTGATCCTTTTGGTGATCGCCAAATAAGAACTCGAACTTGATTGGTTCTACTTTGTGTAATAGTTGATCTTTGACCCAAAGATTATTTTGTCTGTTCAATTCTGGTATATCATTGTTGCGGTCAATTTCAACTTTAGTGATTTGATTGAAATTGGTAGAAGCCATTACAGATTTTTGACCAGGCTCTGCCCAAACGGTTTCGAGTAGGCCGTTGCTTCCGTAAATATTTACTTCAACAGGTCCATTCACCTGACCTTTATTGGTCAAATTGATAAGCGTTCCGGTTTTGGCTATCTGAACACTTTTTAATTTATAATCGATGTAATCTGTGGTCTGAATGAGGTCTTCGAATAACCAACTCAAGTCTTTACTCGTTTGGGTTTCCAACACTTTGCGTAAATCTGCAGGTTGTGGATGCTTGAATTTCCATTGTTGGTAGTAGGCTGACATTGCAGCATCGAATTTTTCTGCTCCAAGGTAATCCATGAGGTAATAAAATACAACGCCAGTCTTTTGATACATAATAGCACCGTAGTTTAAGCTAGAGAAGTCGTCCGAATGTGTTTCAAGGGGTTGGTCTAGGCCAAAACTTGCCAATGATCGATACATGATGTCGCCAGAATCGTGGTGATCGAGGTCGTTGAGGTGAAAACGACCGCCAGCAACCATATCGGAAAAGCGCGTATTGTCTGGATATTTGGTTTGGACATAACGCATTTCGTTTAATGTATTCAAGCCTTCGTCCATCCAACCGTGCACGCGTTCATTTGAACCTAAAATGCCATAAAACCAATTGTGCCCCACTTCATGTACAATGACTACTTCTAATTCTTCTTTGTTGCCAGCATTTCCGATAACTGTGATCATTGGATATTCCATGCCCCCTCCGGCACTAATAGTTCCGTCGATCGCTGTTACGTGCTTATAAGGGTAATCGCCATTCCAAAGAGAATAGTAGTAAGTACCATCGTGCAAATACTCAAGCGCATTGGCCCAAAGTTTGGCATTTTGAGGCGTAAACATGGCCCAAGTTGTAACTGTTTCTTTTGAATGAGGTAACTCTACCGAGCCTTTTAAAACCAGAAAACGCTTGTCAGCGAACCAAGCGAAGTCATGCACGCGATCTTGGGTATAGCGTATCGTTTTCCATTCTGAAGCTGACTCAGGGAAAGAATTATTCTTTTTGTTAGGCTCTGTTTCAGCCAGAAGTGTCTCTAATTTTTTAGCACTTTGCTGCACCTTCTCATTCAAAAATGCGATTTCAGAAGCCGTTTGTAATTCTCCAGTAGCACCTACGACATAATTGGCAGGTACTGTAATTTCAACATCAAAATTTCCGTATTCAGAATAGAATTCTCCTTGATTTAAGTATGGCATTTGATTCCAGCCATTTTGATCATAGACAGCCGGTTTTGGATACCACTGCGTAATTTGATAGGATTGCCCGATATGCCCTAGGCGAGAAATAGAGCCCGAAGGTATATTGACTTGAAATGGAGTGGAAAGTGTTAAACTGGCACCCGGTGCTAAAGCTGTAGGTAAATCAATGCGCACAATATCTTGGTGTTCAGGTGTGAACTCCCACTTGACTGCTTGGCCATTCACTTTGAAATCGAGGCCGTCGATTGATCCTAAATCTTTAGGGTCAGCGTTTCCTATTTTGTCTTTTTCAGTGCGTTTGAATTGCTGAGCAAGTGCTGTTTGATCATTTTTATAGGCATTTGGCCAAACGTGCATGTAAAGAAAAGTAAGTGTTTGAGGCGAGTTGTTTTTGTAAACTAGGGTTTCAAAACCACTTAATTGATGTTTTTTGTCATCGAGTTTGACCTCAATTTTATAAGAGACATCTTGTTGAAAGTATTGACTAAATGCGCCAAAAGGAAGCAGTAGGAATAGTAATTTTTTCATTGAGAGATATTTGAAATAAAAGTACAAAGTTTTAAGCAACAAAAAGCCACCCGAAGGTGGCTTCTTAAAAGACTGATTGAAAAGTGTATTGTTACACTATTATTGCTTGATTATTCTGTGAGTGACCTTATTTTGAGCATTTTGAAGCTCGATGAAATAGACGCCATTCTCAAATGCAGAGAGATCAAGTGTGATTTCTTTTTGCTCGGTGGTCAAAGTTGTTAAAACCTTGCCATTTAGGTCTAGAAGTTGAATTGAAAGTGCAATTGTTTTATTCAAAACAAGTTGAACTTGAGCACTCGTTGGGTTTGGCGCAATTGAGCTTTCAAAGGCCAATACATCAACTGACAAGACACCATCAACACCATCGCAGTTCTCGTCGATACCATTGCCTTCAGCGTCTGCTGCACCAGGATTAATTGCGTTATTGCTGTCATCGCAATCGCCTGTTTGGGTGGCGTAACCTGCAATTGGTGTACAAGAAACCGTTGGGTTACCGATACCGTAGCCATCACTATCCCCATCGAAATAATAATTCAAGAAAGTCATACCTTCATCCTCTTGGCCATTACAGTTGTTATCAACACCGTCACAAACCTCTGTAGCGCCTGGATTGATCGCATTGTTATTATCATCACAATCGCCTCCGACTGGTATGAGGTTCACCGGAGCTTGACAAAATAAAGCACCTGTTGCTTCATCTCCGTAACCATCTTGATCGATGTCAGCGTAATACATAGTTGGCCCGGTAATACTGGCATCATTGTCATTACAATCTCCTCCAATGAGAACATAACCAGAAGGTTGCAAACAAGCTGTCTGAGTAACATTGCTATTTCCAATTTGGTCATTGTCGATATCTTGATACCAAACTGTATTTGGATTCACCAGTGCATCTGTATCGTTACAATCGGTATTATTTGCTACATAGCCAGCCGGAGGATTACAAACGAGCGTGTCCATTGAGGCATTTCCATAACCATCACCATCTTGATCCGCATAGTAAAGTTGCGGTGTAATTGTGATTTGATTACCCCACACAGATACGTTATCCATGCGCAAAGTCGATGTTGAAGTGGCTTGGTTAATAACATAAAAGCGGAAGGTAACACTGGAAACATTGGAAAAAGCTGCAGGTAAAAGCACTGTATCTGCTAAAGCCACATTTCCATTCCATGAAGATGCAATTGTATCTATATCCGTAGCATAATTATCCAAGCTAGAACGAACAAAAATAGTAGGCGTACCACCAGTTGAACTTGTTCTGTGGTTCAAAGCAAGTTTCCCTAGATTAAGGTTTGTACAGTTAATACCGGATACTGTAAATTGATTGTATTGATTGAGGTCGATAATTGCTGTTGTATTCCACCCACTGCGATTAAATATACCGCCACCCGAAGCACAACTTGTACCTTGCGCTTCAAAGTTTGAAAAAGTGACGTTAGCCGGAGCATTGGTTGCAGCAACATCTTGTGTGGCACAATCGACTGTTGCAGCAAACTGATAAATACCCAATTGAAGTGGCGCATCAAAACCATTACAGTCTTCATCTATGCCATTTCCTGCGATGTCTACAGCACCTGGATGGATGGCATTATTGTTATCGTTGCAATCTGTTGAATTGGCGACATAACCAGTGATTGGACTACAACCTATTTGTGAAACTGCTGCATTACCATAACCGTCATTGTCTAAATCTTGGTAATAAGTGATCGATCCAACAAGATTTAAATTCAAAGTAAGTGTGCTATCACAACCGTGAATATTCTGCAAAGTTTGCGTATAAGTACCTGAGGAAGTATATATTTGACCATTCAAGGTGTAAGGCCCACAATAAGTAACGTTTTGTGTAGATGCATTTGCATTGTGTATGGTCAAATTCAAATTAATGATGGAATCACAACCAGCCGCATTTGCATTGGCTAACGTTTGAACGTAGGTACCTGAACTATTATAGGTTTGGTTGTTGAGTGTATAACTGTTACAAGCCATTGCCGAAATGGTATTGTATGTCACACATGAGCTTGCCGCACCGGGAGTCACGGATGCCCAGGTTTGACCAGCACGAATTTCATCAATTTCATAATTTCCTGTGCCAGCAGCCTGACGCAAATATACAGATTGAATGCCATTGGTTGGCCAAAGACTTGTTCCTCCAGAATTTGTTGCACCTGGTGTAGGTTCCGCAGCGCCCGGTGTAGGATTTACCCATAACGACGCGGTAATAGCGCCCGCTGCGGCTGGTGCAGTTGCCTTTGCAACAATGAAATAGGTAGTTCCGACATTTAGATCCGTTGTTACATAGGTGGCAACTGCTCCGGTTCCACCAGAAGTATTTAATATTCCAAGTTGAAAAGTATTGGCAGCAGTACCAGACTTGATAAATAAACGCGGGAAATAAACTGTTACAGATGCACCTGCAGTACCACCAAATCCGATGAAATATGCGCCTGTCGCGGTTAATCCTGTTGTATTAGAAACGTTGATTAAAAATGAGAAATATCCGGTGGTACCAGATGTTGTAAAAGGTTTATTGATGTCCTCCGTTCCAGTATTCGCGAGTGCTATACGATTACCTGTTGAAGTTTGTAGACCACCGTAACTAAGGCTATTACCAGTTTGAGATGAGGTAGTCAAAGCAGAAATTTCACTAGCAGTACCACTATGGGTTGTCCAGCCATTTGCGTTGGCTGCACCTGTAAAATTGAAAGATTCAAAAGCTTGAGCGAATACATTGACGCTCAATACAGTAAGAAGAAAAAGTAGTCCTTTTTTCATATAAAATATTTTGAAGTGTAAAATTAAGACATTGTAAGTTAATTTACGGTAAGGATTGTAAAAAGAAAGCAATAAAAAAGGGTGGACTGATGCCCACCCTTTGTTTATCAGTTCAAATTCGGAAGTATTATTCTGCCGTTTGCTCCGTAGCAGGACGCTCAGGACGTGGCAATAATACTTTGCGTGATAATTTCCATTTTTTCGTTTTAGGATCTTTACCGATCACTTTGAAAGTCAATACTTCACCTTCTTTAACGACATCATCCATTTTTGCTGTTTTTTCCCAAGCAAATTCAGAGATGTGGATAAGTCCATCTGTTCCTGGTACGATTTCAACGAAACAACCAAATTCTTTCACAGATTTTACTTTTCCTTCATAAGTGGCGCCATCCTCAACTTGAGGGGGGAAAGCAATTTGACGAATCAGGCGGATAGCTTCTGCCATGTCGTCGCCGTTGTTAGAAAGGATTTGTACACGACCTTCACCAGTTGGTAATTCTTCAATGGTAATGGTTGTTTTTGTTTCTTTCTGTAAACCTTGAATGATTTTTCCTCCAGGTCCGATAATGGCGCCGATCATTTCGTTTGGCACGTTAAATGCTTCCAAACGTGGCGTTTGTGGCTTCATTTCAGCATTCGGAGTAGCGATTGTTTCGGTGATTTTACCCAAAATGTGTAAACGTCCTGCGCGCGCTTGATCAAGTGCTTGCATGAGAATTTCGTACGGAAGGCCATCTACTTTGATGTCCATCTGACATGCAGTAATTCCTTTAGCTGTTCCGGTAACTTTGAAGTCCATGTCTCCTAGGTGATCTTCGTCACCGAGGATGTCAGACAAAACAGCGAATTTACCTTCGTCAGCAACTAAGCCCATGGCGATACCAGATACTGGAGCCTTGATTGGCACACCGCCATCCATGAGTGCAAGCGTACCCGCACAAACGGTAGCCATAGAAGAAGAACCATTTGATTCTAAAATATCAGAAACAAGACGAACAGCATAAGCGTAGTCGTCTGGCATTACTGGTTTCAAGGCACGTAATGCCAAGTTTCCGTGACCAATTTCACGACGTGAAGTTCCGCGCAATGGCTTGGCTTCTCCCGTTGAGAATGGAGGGAAGTTGTAGTGCAACAAGAATTTTTCAGTTCCTTGGAATGTTGCTCCGTCAATGAGTTGCTCATCCATTTTACCACCTAATGTTAGGGTGGTTAATGATTGTGTTTCACCACGTGTAAATACTGCAGAACCATGAACCATTGGTAAGTAATCTACCTCGGCCCAAATCGGACGAATTTCATCGAAGTTACGGCCATCTAAACGCTTGCGATCGTTGAGCATCACCCAACGAACTGCTTTTTTCTTCACTTCTGAGAAGTATGGAGAAATAAATTTACCTTGGGTTTCGAGTTCTTCTTCAGTAAAGGAAGCTTTAACCTCTGCTTTGATAGCGTCAAATAATTCGGTGCGCTTTGCTTTGTTAGCCAAGCCCATGCGAGCTACATCTTTACACTTTTCCATTGCCAATTCATAAACGCGCGCGCGAACTTCTTCGTCGTGTGTTTCGTGTGAATATTCGCGTTTTGGATTAGCAGTCGGGATTTCAGCAGCGAGGTCTAGTTGGAACTGACACTGTTCTTTGATTGCTGCATGAGCCAATTTGATTACTTCAACCAATTCAGCTTCTGAAATTTCTTGCATTTCACCTTCAACCATGTTGATGTCTTTGGCAGTACCAGCAATGATACAATCGATATCAGATTGAGCCATTTCAGCCATTGTAGGGTTGATAATGAACTCACCATTGATACGACCCACGCGTACTTCAGACATCGGGCCATTGAATGGAATGTCAGATACAGCAATGGCAGCTGAAGCAGCAAAACCACAAAGTGCATCAGGGTTATTTACACCATCGTAAGACAACAATTGAATCATTAATTGTACCTCGGCATGGTAGTCGTCTGGGAAAAGTGGACGCAAAGCGCGGTCTACCAAACGCATCACTAAAATTTCAGTTTCAGAAGGACGTGCTTCGCGACGGAAAAAACCACCTGGAAAACGACCAGCTGCTGCATATTTTTCACGGTAATCTACCGTTAGCGGAAGAAAATCAACTCCTTCTTTTGCTTCTGGTGCTGCAACAACAGTTGCAAGCAACATGGTGTCGCCCATACGCACCACTACAGACCCATCGGCCTGTTTTGCCAATTTACCGGTTTCAACAGAAATTTCTTTCCCGCCGGTCATAATGGACTTTCTTGTTCCTATATTCATCTTTCGTTATTTACTAATTTTTAAACAAAGAGGGGGCTTTCGATATAATCGAAGCCCCCTCTCCCATAAATTTAACTGTGCTGATAAAAAATTAGCGACGAAGCCCTAATTCTTTGATCAATGCACGGTATTTTTCGATATCTTTTGCCTTTAGGTAATCTAAAAGGCTACGACGCTTACCAACCAAAAGTTGAAGTGCGCGTTGTGTACCGTAATCTTTGCGGTTCTTCTTTAAGTGCTCAGTCAAGTGGCTGATACGAAAAGTGAACAATGCGATTTGGCCTTCTGTTGAACCTGTGTTGGCTTCAGAACCGCCGTGTTTTGCGAAGATTTCTTTCTTCTTTGCTGAATCTAAATACATGCTAATATTTGTGTAAATGATTATTATGTAGACTGATCACCTTGATCAATACGGCTGCAAAGATAATAACTCTTTTTGATTCTCACAAAAAAAAGCCGCCTCTCTCGAAACGGCTTCTATTTCAAATGACAAGGTTACTGTATTAACATCGCACTCCAATCCGAAAGCATTTTCGAAATTGAATCAACTTGATTTGAAGTGTTAGCGCTCAGGCTATTCCATTGGAAATAAACAACAATTAAGGCAGCCAGCACTAACCAAGACAGCCAAGGCTGTTGGTTGTTTCTGCTGCGCTCTTCATCAATAGCGGCAATAATTCGCGATCCTTGATGTGCATCATAGATCGGCTTAACAGTATGTGCGTATAGGTTGAACACAAACGTCATTATAATCGCTAATAAGGCATAATTGGCGATCAGCAAAAATAAGAAAGTCAAGTTGTACCTTATCCAATTAGATGCAAAGCGGACATTTACTTTTTGAGTGGCAGCAATTTGCACTTCTAAAAATTGATTGTGTCTCACTTTGGTAATAGATAAAGTCCTACTTACAGATTTTAGATTATTTCGCATTGGAATATGGAATTCAGCTAATTCTGGATAAGAATTAATGGAAGAATTGATTTCCAAAATTTGATCGTCCAGTGATTTTATTTGATCATCATAATCTTTGTTTACTGATTTTTTGAAATCGCGCAACGCTTTTAATTCCTGAGCATCAACTTTTATTTTTGAGTCAAATTCGGCAGCAGTCATAAGTGGTTTTAGATCATTAGTGCCGAACAAAAAGGCCCTAGACAGGTAATCTGTGTAACGCTTATTTTCTGCAAGTTCATAGCGCAAAATCACTTCGTTTTGAAGCGCCTCAAGAGCGGTATCGAATTCCGCATTTTTTGTACTATCCGGATTAATTAAACGAGAAACGTTGTTGATAATCTGACCTTTCTCAAGTTGTACATTGATTGCCTTTGTTTTCGCACTCAAGCGGTTTTCGACCCAGTTTTCTGTGGCAAAATTGGTACCTTGTTCTAAAATTGCCCAAGGTAAAATAACAATGATAATGGACACTACAACAACTAAAATCGGTTGATAAACAAAAGCTAAGCTATGTTTGAATGCGGATTTGATGTATTCGTAAATATTTTCTGTCCATTTTTCAGAGGTCTGTTCATTTGAAAAAATGACACCCACATTGGTGAGGTATACTAGAGCAAGTACAGAAAGTAAAATAATTGTTGCCGCAATAACATTGGAAGCGTGTAAAATACCCGATAAAACGCCTCCCCATTTTGTATTTCCATCAAAGAAGTTTAAGAAATAAAAAAATCCAAAAATGGAGACAAGAATTGCCATGATGGTCAGCGCAAAACGCATACTTTTCATAGCAGCATCTCGGCTTTGATATATTGTAGCTGCTACTATCCAGACCAATGAAAGTGATAGGGCAAATAATGGGCCGTACTCAACAAGGAATTGCTGACCTGAAAGAAAACCAATAAATACTAATATTGCTGAAGCGATTGCCCCGATTAACGTTGGCCAAAAAACTTTTGTATATAATTGGCGATTCAATGTTCCAGGAACCGAATGAATGACTGCTAGCAATAGTTGAAAAGGCCATTTGATTAGGTAATGATAGCCAAGCTTTACCAACATCCAAACAGATGGTTTGAAAACTTCGTTCCAAAGCCACAACACAATTATCGAAACCCATTTGTAGATAAAGTTGGTTACAAAGGTAGTGGCTTCAAGAAGTAAAAAAAGTGCATAAACACCAACATTGTAAATCACAGACATCGCTATTGCAATAATGGATAATGGTGCATACCAACTGAATTTAAGTGTAATTCGTTGTGCCAGTGCATCGCGATCGATTAATCCTTGAGGTGATTTAGACATCCATTTTGAAAGGATGTATCCTCCGAGGGCTAACGCCATCCAATTGGCAATAAAAAAAGAAACCCAATTCGAAAAAAAGGCACCATTTCCAAACAGCTCATTGAGCATTTTTAAAGGTAAATTAAGTAGTTCCATAGTAGTAAAGATTTTGGGTTAACATGACCAATATAAGAAAAAAATATTTTAGTAACTATCTGATTTACCAACAATTAATACTCGTGTTGTTATAAAAAAAAACAGATTGGCAATTGAAGTGTGTGGCATGAGTTAAATGCGTATCTTTGTACCGTTCTTAGGTGTTTGCTTGTTAAACTTAATAAGGAATCCGGTGTAAATCCGGAGCTGTATCTGCAGCTGTAAATGTCTAAAATGCAATTCACTGTGTCACTGAGCAATCGGGAAGACGAATTGAAACGGACATGAGCCAGAAGACTTGCCTTTGAACAGCGTGAAGACTTCAGATTAAAGTCGGTATCGCCGGGTCTTGTAAAGGCCTTGCTGCACCACTTTTTTCAATGTCATTGTTTAATTTCAAATTTTTAACAAACATGAAAAAAGGATTATTTTTAGTAGGTCTATTGACCAGCTTACAACTGAGCGCACAAAACTACGTGCATCAGGTTCTCGTCGTTAACGAAGGTTATTTCGACTACCAAACCAATCAAATTTTAACACCAGTAACCATCGGAAGTTACAATCCGAGCAACCAACAATACGCTGTTGTAGATACACTTGAAAACATGCGTTTTGCCTCAGACCTCTTGATTGACGGCGCTTTTTACTTTGTTGCCGCGGATAGTAAGATATTCAAATTCGACCTCAATACGCATCAAGAACTCGCGAGTGTAAGTTGTCCTGGCGTCAGAAATTTAGCTATTGTAAACAATCACCTGATTGCAACAAGAGGAGAATACCTCCAGACTTACGATTCTTATTTACACGTCTACGACAAATCAAATTTACAACTCACTGCTGCTCTTGACACAATTGCAGGACCAAAATGGGCTTGTCAGAACTTAGTTGTGGTGGGCAACACTGTGTATGTTGCAGTGAACAACGCATACGAATGGGGAAATGAAAAAGGCCTCATTGGACAACTAGATGTCAATACGCTACAGTATGGTAATGAAATTGATTTAGGCCCAGAAGGGAAGAACCCCGACAACATGTTCTTATTCAATAATGAATTAATCACTGTCAATAATAAAGATTGGTCCAGTGCTTCGGTGTCAAAAGTTTCTTTGAACGGCGTGGTCAATACGCAAAATTTGGCCAATGCAGTAACAGGTTGTGGAACATCTGCACTTCGCGATGACAAATTGGTTTATCAGCTATCTATGGAAAACACCCTCTACGATTACAATTTGATCAACATGTCTTGGATGGGGCCTGTCAATGGCATTACCGAAAATTTCTATGACCTTGCTCAAGATCCAATTTCAGGCAATTTGTATGCTTCAAGCACCGATTTCTTTTCTACAGGCAAAGTTTTTGTCTTCGCCCCTGACAACACTGAATTAGACCAGTTTGATTCTGGTATTTCTACTGGCACCATCGTTTTTGATGTCAGATCTTCAGCTGGCCTCACAGATTTAACATCTAACGTCTCTGTTGCACCGAACCCTAGCCAAGACATCATCCAAATCAGTGGACTTGCGCAAAACACACCGTACTTCATTGCAGACGCAACAGGAAAAACATTGATCGAGGGTAATCATCCCGTTGTTTCCTTACAGAACTTTGCTGCTGGCATTTACTACTTGCATGTCAATCAGCAAACGATTAAAATCAGCAAACAATAAAACGTAACGCATTTCGAAAAAAAGGCCGCCACTAGAGCGGCCTTTTTTATGAATGTTTATCTTTGTTACATGCAACAAATCCTCGATCACCAGCAAATACAGCAAAAAATAGTTCGCCTCGGGCATCAACTCCTTGAAGCAACCTTTGACCAAAAAGAAGTTTTTATTGGCGGTATTGCTGGCAATGGTTATATACTTGCGCAACAACTCAGTAGCATCCTGAGTACAAACAGCGATATGACGATCCATTGTTTTGAAATTCAACTCAATAAGGACGAACCTTGGAATGACCCTATCACTTTGAGTATTGAACAAAAAGCACTTAAGAACGGCTATATAGTATTGGTTGACGACGTTATAAACAGCGGCAAGACCTTGCAATATGCCCTCATGAAATTTTTAGAGCAAGCTACAAAATCGATCAAAACGGTTGTGCTCATTGATCGCCAGCATCGCCGCTACCCAATCAAAACCGACTACGCTGGCCTGAGCCTTTCAACTACCCTCAAGAACCACGTCGATGTTCAGTTCAAAGATAATTCGGCACAAGTATTCTTATACTGATGGAAAGAATCACAGAATCTAGCTCCCTGTATGACCGCCTTGAGCAAATGTCTACATTAGAATTGCTCCAAGGCATCAACGAACAAGACCACGAAGTACCTCGAGCAATCGAAAAAATCATTCCCGATATTCAACTTTTTGTCGACGCATGTTTTGAGCGCATGCAGCAAGGTGGCCGTTTGTTTTATATTGGTGCCGGGACCAGTGGCCGTTTAGGAATAGTTGACGCCAGTGAATGTCCTCCAACTTTTGGTGTCGATCACGGACGTGTCATCGGCCTAATTGCAGGAGGAGACAACGCCATTCGCAAAGCCGTTGAATTTGCAGAAGATGACACCACACAAGGTTGGCAAGACATCATAGCGCATCAACCAACACCACTCGATACCATTGTCGGAATTGCAGCATCCGGAACCACACCCTACGTCATTGGCGCGCTCAATGCTGCCAACGAAGCAGGGCTATTGACCGCAGGCATCACTTGTAATCCGGGGTCGCCACTGGCAGCTGTAGCGCAAATTACAATGGCCCCAATTGTTGGGCCCGAATTTGTGACTGGCAGCACGCGCATGAAATCCGGAACCGCTCAAAAATTAGTGCTCAACATGATCTCTACCAGTCTTATGATTAAACTAGGTCATGTCAAAGGCAATAAAATGGTCGATATGCAGCTTAGCAACGAAAAACTAGTTGACCGCGGTGCAAAAATGGTTGCCAATGAACTGCAACTTGACCTCCAAACTTCCAAAGAACTCTTACTTCAATATGGCTCTGTGCGCAAAGCAGTAGAGGCGTATCAAAACAAATAACATGACCGCATTCGATCCAAACGGCGTAGGTATCGCCAATGGCAATATTTTTGGCTTCCCATATACAGAACAAGAAGCTGAGCTAATCATTATTCCGGTTCCCTGGGATGCAACGGCATCTTATGGCAAAGGGACCAGCAAGGGTCCGCAAGCGATTTTAGAGGCATCCACCCAACTAGATTTCTACCACCCTGAACTCGATAAAGCCTACGATACCAAAGTTTTCATGTCGCCTGTTTCACAAGAGTGGCTCGATATCAACGACCATTTGTGTGCCCAAGGCTTAGAATACATCTCGTTTCTAGAAGAACACGGTGAAGAACTCGCACAAAAACAATTTGGACATGTTTTAGACGCCATTAATGATGCCCACCGAGCACTTCGCGAAAACCTATTTGAACGTTGCAATAGCTTGCTCAAAGCAGGTAAAATACCTTGTGTTTTGGGTGGTGAACACTCTACCCCACTTGGCTTATTACAAGCACTTGACCAGCACTACACTGATTTTGGAATTTTGCAAATTGATGCGCACGCCGACCTCCGTGATGCTTACGAAGGATTTGAGCAGTCCCATGCCAGTATTATGTTTAACGCGCTCAAAGAACTCAAACATCTGACACAACTTACCCAAGTGGGTATCCGAGATGTTTCTGAACGCGAAGTTCAACTTGCAGCAGCTCAGCAGAAGGTGACAACTTTCTATGATTGGCAGCTTAAAAACGACCAATATGCTGGTCAGACTTGGGCTCAACAATGCGAGCAAATTATTGCCACACTTCCTCAAAATGTTTACATCTCGTTTGACATTGATGGTTTAAAACCAGAATTGTGCCCACATACCGGAACACCTGTGGCTGGCGGTTTTGAGTTGCAAGAAGTCGCTTATTTGATATTTGAATTGGTCAAATCAGGAAGACGCGTAATTGGTTTTGACCTCAATGAGGTTGCCCCCGGTACTGAAGGCGATTGGGATGCCAACGTTGGTGCCAGAGCACTTTGGCATCTTGTATGTGCTACTGAATTATCTAGAAGAAAGCAGCTATGATTAGAAAAAGCCCTCAAATTTTCGGCGCCATAGGCCTTGTCTCTGCATCGCTTTCGCTGTTCAGCGTCTGGAATTTATTGCAATGGGATTTTCTCAATTGGGGTACCCAACTCTTCCTTTTTCCATTCATTTGTGCCATTTGCGTTATGGGTTTTTTCAGCAAAGCAGACCCTTCTTGGAGCAAATATTTATTGTATGGCTTACTCTTGTGCCAAGTGGGCTTGTACTTTTATGTCTTTAAGTTTCAAGATCCTTACGCCCCCCAGCTTTTATTACTTCTGCTACCTACACTACTTGCCATTCAAGTTTTGCTTGCAGGAAAATTTTGGAGAAGACAACATGGCCAAGGGCTACTCGCCAATAAATGGTTTATTGCGTTTTGTCTTTTGACACTTTTTGCTTTAGGTCTTGAAACCAAAGCTGCACTCTATTCAGAATTACAACTCTTGTATTTTGGAATGAGCCTTCAAACACTGGGCGTTTTTTGGTTTTTTATAGTGAGATTATTAGGTTCAAAAAAATAGTTTTTAGACAGAACTACTATTTTCAGGGGAGAACTCTACCATAGCCCACCACCCGATTTTTCCAGTAAGTCGATGTTTCAATATCCGTAACTGAAATACCGATACTCGAGCTAGCATGTATCATTTGTTTTGGAGCACCTTTTTCACTGATTAAAATCCCAACATGATTAATTTCTCCACCATTTGTAAAGAAAACTAAATCACCATATTGTGCTTCTTCAGCAGTGATCTTTTGAGCAAAATTGAATTGTTCTGTTGCTCTTCTAGGCAATATAATCCCTTGCTTTGCATAGACATAAGAGGTGAATCCGCTGCAATCAAATCCTGAAGGGTCTGCCCCTGCAGCTTTATAAGGAACACCCATCAGTTGTGTTGCTGTATTTAAAAGTTGTTGAGTTTGTGCACTCCCAAGTTGCTGCTTCCCTGCGGCTTGATCAGTTGGTTTTTCCATCCATTCGATCTCTAAAGCGTGTTTTTTTGCCCAACGCGGATCTTTGGCCAATTCTTGGATGGCTAACTGGCGGTATTTTAAAGGCACTTTGCTTTGGTCGTATGCCGGATTCATGAGTAGCCTTCCTGTACGGCGATAAACCATTTTGAAATATCCTTGATTGTAAAGCTGTTCGAGTTTCTCTAGACGCGAATCTTGCGCTGATAAACGCGCGTTAATTGAAATGCAAAATAAAAAGAAGATGAAGTACTTACTTTTAATTGGCATAAAGTTTCCCATTCATAAAAACAACTGAGGTCTGATTGGGCAAGCGCAAGAGTACTTTGTTTCCAAAAATTTCAAATTCGGCATTAGGAAAATTCGTGAGTTCTTGGATTTTGCCATCGACAAGCGCTGAAACACCGCCAATGATATTCCGGTAAACCAATACGTTGTTTTTCAGTAAGTAAGTTTGAGGTCGGTAAGTGGCTACCTGGATTCTTTGGTTGTTACTGTAGGCGAATAGGTATGAATTTTCCATCCAAATACAAATGTCATCTTTGACATCCCAGAATTCCGAAGAAAAATTGGAGAGTGCAGTTTTTTGGCCACTTTGATAATGCCACAAATTACCATTCATGTCTTCGTAAACTACAAAACCTCGACCCGCTTTGTATTCTTTAATCGGAAAGGACTCAACTTCTTGAAAAGCGCCGTTTTCAAAAACATAAAATGATTGGGTATAGGGGTCTTTGAAGCACATGACATCTGTACCTAGTTGAAAATTAAGTTGCTCTTCATTGTAGGTGCCAATTTCAAATTTTTGACCACGCCAATAGACAAAATAGGTATTGCTGTTGTCTTTGTAAACCACTATGTTTTCACCGATACTCGCGTTCATGGTGAGGCCGTTAGTGATGGTCACTAGGTTTTCGAGTTTTTTGTTCCAATAGACGTTCAAAGATTGGTAACGGGTGTCTTCATAAACGATGATGCTATCTTTGACAATGAATTCTCGACCAAAATTAGTGAGGGGCGTGAATTTACCGGCATCCCACATGCGCACACCGTTGGCAATTTTATAGGCCATGAGGTGATCTGATACTTGGTATTCAACATTTAATGTAGTTACATCGATGCGTTCTTTGCCGTCATAGAGTTTGAGGTTGCCACGGGTATCTATGTAAGCGACTACTTCATCACCTGCCTTGTAACTCACGATAGGCTGAATTTCTATTTGACGGAAGTAACCATCTTGAAACGAAACAAAGAAGTTATTAAAATCGAGGGTTGGCACAATTCCTTGGGCGAAGGTCAAAGTTGTTGACAACAAGAGAAGAATACCGCCTGTAAATTGTGGAAAGCTCATTACTCAAAATTACCAATTTTACTCCAATAAACGTATCTTCGTGCAGCTTATCTAAAAAGACATGAAAAAAACGCTATTCATCGGCCTATTGCTCAGTTCCCTGACCAGTTGGAGCCAACAAAAAATCAACTATGTAGCCTATGATTTACCCAATGGCTTACATGTAATTTTACACGAAGAACACTCCACGCCAATAGTCGCGGTATCTGTGCTCTATCATGTGGGTTCTAAAAATGAAAATCCAAACCGAACTGGTTTTGCGCATTTCTTCGAGCACTTGTTGTTTGAGGGCTCAGCGAACATTAACCGCGGAGAATACAGCGAACTTGTTGAAAAAAATGGCGGGACACTCAACGCCAACACCTCACAAGACCGCACCTACTATTACGAAATATTGCCTTCTAGCCAAACCGAATTAGGCTTGTGGCTCGAAAGTGAGCGCATGTTACACGCCAAGGTTGATATCAAAGGAATCGAAACACAGCGCAGTGTTGTGAAAGAAGAAAAAAGACAACGCGTTGACAACCAACCTTATGGATCTTTCTTCACGGAAATTTTCAAACGCGTCTTCACAAGCCATCCTTATAACTGGGCTCCTATTGGCAGCATGGAACACCTCGATGCAGCACAAGAAGAAGATTACATCAATTTTTACAAAACTTTTTATGTACCGTCTAATGCCACCCTTTCAATTGCAGGAGACATCGATATTGCACAGACTAAAAAATGGATTGATCAATATTTTGGAAGTATCCCTAAGGGTCAGGCGATCAACCTTTACCGAGACTTCATTAGCTTGAGCGATGACGCTTTCAAAGCGCGTTACCAAGTCGAGAAGTCTAAATTTGATGCCAAAAATTTCATGGCAAGTACACAGCCTGACGCTAAGAAACTCATTGCTACTTATCTAGCGAAGCCTTGCACGATAGATCGTACCCAAAAAGACAGCAGCCCTATCAAAGGAGAGGTGAGAGATACCATCTATGACAACATTCAGTTACCAGCCATTTTCATGGGTTACAAGATGCCGGCACAAACACACCCAGATACCTATGCACTTGAATTTTTAAATGAAGTTTTATCTGGCGGAAGTTCTTCGCGTATCAATAAAGAAATTGTTGAAAAACGAGCACTGGCGCAATATGCATTTTCATTCAATTACGGACTCGAAGATGCAGGCATTGGTATTTTAGCGGCGATCATTCCACAAGAAATTGCAATGGATACTGTTTTGAGTGCTTTTGATGCACAACTTACACGCATTCAGACTGAATTGATCAGCGAAGAAGAATTCCAAAAAGTACGCAATAAGTTTGAAAACGACATTGCGTCTAGTAATGCAAGTATTGCCGGAATTGCTGAAAATTTAGCAGATAATCATGTTTATTACGGCGATGCTAACCGTGTCAATACACTACTTGACAACTACATGAAAGTGAGTCGTGAAGACATTTTACGCGTTGCAAAAACTTACTTGAAACAAGACGCTCGCGTCATCCTTTATTACTTACCTAAAGAAAAATAAGCCCAATGAAAACTATCATACTGACACTCGCATTGGCAAGTACAGCACTTGTTCAGGCACAAATTGATCGTTCGAAGCGCCCAGAGGCTGCAGCGGCTCCAAAAATCAATATTCCAGCATCTCAGGTATTTACTACAGCTAACGGCATCACCGTGATTTTATCTGAGAATCACAAAATTCCAAAAGTTTCAATTGAGTTCAGCTCAGGTTCTAGCCCAAGATTATTATCAGACAAAGCCGGGCTCGACGACTTCACCGGCGAATTACTTATGTCCGGAACTCAAAATCGCAGTAAAGATCAACTCGACCGCGAGATTGATTTCATTGGTGCAAACCTCAATGCAGGTGGCGATGGCATGTATTTGAGTTGCCTCACCAAGCATCTTGATAAAGGTTTGGAGCTCATGACTGACGTCATGTATAATGCCAGTTTTCCGGAAAGCGAAATTGAACGCCTCCGCAAGCAGAATTTATCAGGATTGCAGTCTACAAAGGCTGATGCCGGACAAATGGCTACAAACGCCACCAAAAAGATCAACTTCCCAGGGCATCCGTATGGTGAAATCATGACCGAAGAGAGCCTTAAAAATATCACCCGTGACGATATCGTAGCTCATTACAAAGCAAATTTCTCGCCAGCCGGATCCTATTTAGTCATTGTAGGAGATATCAATAGAGCCCAAGCTGAGGCGTTGGTTAATCGCTATTTTGCCGCTTGGCAAGGTGCACCAGCTTATAACACCACCCTAGGAAAAGGTCAGTTTGATAAAGGAAATCGTGTCATTTTTGTAAAAAAACCAGGTGCTGTTCAATCGGTGGTTTACGTTACTTTTCCTATCGATATCAAAACTGGTGACAAAAATCAATTGACACTTACCGTGCTCAATGGTATTTTAGGTGGTGGTGGTTTTGGTACCCGACTTATGCAAAATCTCCGTGAGGACAAAGCCTTTACCTATGGATGCTATTCTTCTTTGAATATTACGGAAAATGGGTCATGGATGTCAGCTGGTGGTAATTTTAAAAATGCTGTAACTGATTCTGCCATTACTGAAATTTTGAAAGAATTTTCAAATATCATTGCAGCGGCTGTTACCGATGAAGAACTTTCCTTGACAAAAAACAACATGGCGGGGGGCTTTGCAAGATCTTTAGAGAGTCCGCAAACTATGGCACGTTTCGCGCTCAACACGATCAAATACAAATTAGCCCCTGATTACTACCAAAACTACTTACAGCGTTTAGAGTCCATTACCAAAGAAGATATTTTGCGAATGGCCCAACAATATTTCACTGCCACAAACTGCCACATCATTGTGGTTGGCAATGAAGAGATTTTACCAAAACTTGTGGCATTTGATGCAGATGGTCGTATCGAAAAACTAGATGCTTTTGGCAACGAATTAAAAGATATCAAGCCTTCAGATATCGATGCTCAGACGCTCATCAATAAATACGCAATGGCACTGACTGCTGCCAAAAATCCAAAAGAGCTCACCAAAAAAGTGAAGGCATTGAAATCTTATGTAAGGGTCTCAGAACTCAGCAACGGACAAATGCCTTTTACACTCACAAGTACAGATTATTTTTGGTCCCCGACAAATGAAGCGAGTAAAATGGAAATGCCAGGCATGGTCATTCAAAAGTCTTATTTTGATGGCAAAAGTGGTTATAATTTCAGCATGCAAGGCGGGCGCGAAGACCTCAAGCCAGAGCAACTTGCTGCCAAAATAAAATCTAGTGGCTTCATTCCAGAACTAGGTTATCAAACAAACGGCATGCAATACGAAATCAAAGGGATAGAAACCATAGATGACAAACCTTGCTATTTGCTGTACACCAACGACGGTACAGCTGAAAGTTTTGATTATTACGATGCCACTACCTACCTCAAATACAAATCTATCAATGTGCGCAAGGAAGGAGATCAAACGATTGAAACAGCTATTACCTACGACGATTATCAATTGATCGATGGTTATATTTTTGCCCAAAAATACACGATCAACATGGGTAAAATGTCTTTCACTGCTGTCGTAAAAAGTATTCAAGTCAATCCGAAAGAAGTGTTACCAAAAGACTTCTAATTAAAATTTTTCTTTGAAAAAGAGCTGCCAATTGGTGGCTCTTTTTTTTTACTTTTAAACCATGAAAAGGTCCTGCATTTTATCACTGATAGTTTTTTGCTTTTGCTCTTTTGCACATGCCCAAAACACTTTAGTCTCGAGCGGAGCATTTTTTGAGGGCGAGCCCTACTTGGCCATTGACCCCACAAATCCTCAGCATTTGGTTGCTGCCTGGATGGGCCTTCAATTAAATGAAAAAATAGTGATCAAAAGTGCGCGTTCAACAGATGGTGGTCTCACTTGGTCGGCTCCTATTTGGCAAGCGCATCAGCAGGCTGGCAATAGTAGTGCCGATGTCTCTATGGCTTTTGATGCACAAGGAATTTTGTACATGGCCTACATTGACTACGATAACGTCAATTTTACCAATGGTGCTGTAGTTTGCAGAAAATCTGTAAACGCAGGCCAAAGTTGGGGGGCTGCAACCATTGCGAGGTCCATTTCAAGCTGTCCGAATAAACTTTGCATTGACCGTCCCTGGATAGCTGTTGACCCGCTTACAGGTAGTGTTGTGATCACGAGTACAAACGCCAAGCAACCAGGAATTGTACAAGCACCTTTCCATCCGTACTTGGCTGTCTCCTCTGATCAAGGTGCCACTTTTAGCCTGCAAGAATTGGACGCACCACCTTATCTTGCCGGAAATGCAATAAGTCAGCCACTTCCCTCGCCTGCTTTTTCAAACAACGGTACTTTCATGGCACTCTATCCAAGCTATGATCCAACTCAAAGTATTTTACCTCGTATTGTAGAAGTTAGCAAAACAGCAGTCGCCTCTTTTTACACTTACCAAATTGCTTTTCAAGGTTTGGGTTTTGGTACGACAAACGATAGTCTAAAAATTGGACCCCATTTAGCTTTAGATCCAAGCAACTCAAATCATGCCGTTTACACTTTTGCTACAGAGGTTTTTGGTGATCCAGACATTGCCCTAATTGAAAGAAATAATGGCGTGTGGTCTGCACCACAGCGCGTAAACAATGATGCTCAAGCGAACGGAGCACTACAAGACCTTGCTTGGGCTGACTTCGACTCTGATGGTGATTATGCTGTTTGTTGGCGAGATCGCCGAAATGGTCTAGCAAACACCTATTCTAGCCCTACAGAAATTGTTTGTCGGATTAAAAGTCAAGGAACTTGGTCCAATGAATTATTCATCAGCCCACAAATTTCACACGACTCCATTCTTCTAGAGAGTGGCAATGATTTTTTAAATGTGCAATTCCATGAAAATAAACTCTACACGATTTGGGGCGATGTGCGTTCTGGTTCTTTGAAGATTTACCTCAATGTTTTTGATCAACTAGACAGCACGAATATGGTGAGTGAAATTCCAACGCTACCAAAGGTATTTCCTAATCCAAGCAATGGCCTTTTTGAAATTCCTCCTCATTTGACCCAACAGTATTTTGAATTATTAGATGCCAAAGGAACGCTCATTTTAAATGGCACGCTTTCTGAAAGACTAGATTTAAGTTTATTTCCGAGCGGAATGTACTGGTTAAATGTAGCCGAAAGTCAATTTCAATTGCATAAAAATTGAAACAAGTGTTGATATCTTAAAGAACACTTTTTCAAAAATAACGGTATCTTTGAAACATGAGTGATTTTATTGTTTCGGCGCGCAAATACCGTCCACAAACCTTTGATACGGTTGTGGGGCAATTCGCCATTACCAATACGCTCAAAAATGCCATTAAAAACAACCACCTAGCCCAAGCCTTTTTGTTTTGTGGCTCTCGTGGTGTCGGTAAAACAACCACCGCTCGCATCTTAGCCAAAACTATCAATTGTTTTAATCCTACTTCTGAAACCGAGGCTTGCGACACCTGTGATTCCTGCCAGTCTTTTCACACGGGCACTTCACTCAATATCTACGAACTTGATGCCGCCTCCAATAACTCTGTAGACGACATCCGCAACCTCATCGATCAAGTGCGTATTGCGCCGCAGCTGGGTACTCACAAGGTGTACATCATCGATGAGGTCCATATGCTTTCGGCCTCCGCTTTCAATGCATTTTTAAAAACATTAGAAGAACCACCAAAGCACGCTATTTTCATATTAGCAACCACTGAAAAACACAAAATCATCCCAACCATCTTATCGCGTTGCCAGATTTTTGATTTTCAAAGAATTCGTGTCAAAGACATCTCAGATCACCTCACTCAAATTGCGACCAAAGAAGGCGTATCTGCAGACCCAGAAGCCTTGCATCAAATAGCGCTCAAAGCCGATGGTGCACTGCGCGATGCCTTATCTATATTTGATCAATTAGTGACTTTCTCAGGTTCTACCCTGACCTACCAAAATGTACTTGACAACCTGCACATCCTTGACTACGAATATTACTTCAAAGTCACTGATGCCGCTGAAAAAGAAGATATTTCTGCTGCCTTACTCATTTTAAACGACATCTACGAGAAAGGCTTTGACGGACATCATTTCGTGGTTGGT
>JBJTCG010000025.1:0-15296 GCA_046091725.1 Flavobacteriales bacterium
GCAAAATATGTCCATGATGTATAATCCTCAATTTACACTGAGCGTGAGTTTGCTTGCATTGTTGGTTTACAGTACGCTCAATAGCCTCCTGATTGCTGTGATCTATAGAAAAATCGTTTTCAAAAGTTAATTTGGCTTGGCAATTGCGTTAAAGCTTTGCCACAATCTGAGCGCCCAATGCATCATAATCGATGCCATCAAAATTACCACTCGACATCATCAAAAGTACTTTGTTGTTCCAGTCCTGAGCATTGATAAAAGCTAAAACTGCTTGCGTAGACTCGCAAACCAATACACCCCCTCCAAAACCGTCAGAAACTTCTTGACTAGACAACGCAGGAAGCTTTTTGTGTGCTACTACTTCAGGACTAAAATAAACCAACGCTTGATCAGCAGCAGTCATTGCTCCTTGATAATGTGGTAAAAATGTCTTTTGCAGCGAACTAAAAGTATGCAACTCCATGCAGGCAATGACCTCGCGATTTGGATACTGTTGTGCAACAGCTGCCGTGGTGGCTTTTAGCTTAGACGGCGAATGCGCAAAATCTTTGAACATGACAAAAGATGGATGCTCGATCACTTTTTGAAGGCGCTTACCTGCACCTGTAAAGTTGGTCATGGATGCCAAAAAATCAGCAGCTTTGATGCCAATTTGTTGCCCCACATACATAGCGCCCATTAAATTTTGCAAATTATGGGCACCAAATATTTTCAAGTCGTAGGTTTGACCTTCAAAAGTAAGGCGTGTACCTTGCTCGGTAGGCACAAAATCAGGTGTGCCGTAAGGCTGTTTTTTACAATTGTTGGCTTGCTTAGCAAGGTCTTTGAGAACAGGATCTTCTTGATTGTAAACCAAGGCACCATTTGGCTCAATTAATTCAATGAACTGAGCAAATTGAGCTACGTAGTTTTCAAAAGTTGGGAAAACATTGATGTGATCCCAGGCCACGCCCGAAAGCAAGGCAATATGCGGGTGGTACAAATGAAACTTAGGGCGACGATCTATCGGAGAACTCAAGTATTCATCACCTTCTAAAATCATAATTGGCGCAGTCTCGGTGAGTTTCACCATACAATCATAGCCCTCAAGCTGAGCACCAACCATGTAATCGACTTCAATGCCCAGTTCTGCAACAGCATGTAAAAGCATGGAAGTGATTGTAGTTTTTCCGTGACTCCCTCCAATGACAACTCTGGTTTTGGTTTTACTCTGTTCATAAAGGTATTCCGGATAACTGTATATCGGAAGACCTAAAGCCTTTGCCGCAAGCAGTTCTGGATTATCTTCACGCGCATGCATGCCAAGTATCACAGCGTCTATATCTTGGTGGATTCGCGAGGCATCCCACCCCATTGAAGTGGGTAAAATATTTTGTTTTTGAAGTCTAGAATAGGATGGTTCAAAAATCTCGTCGTCTGAACCAGTAACCAACGCTCCTTTTCTAGAAAGGGCAATGGCGAGGTTATGCATGGCGCTTCCGCCAATTGCAATAAAATGAACTTGCATCAATTAATTATTTTTTAAGAACGCTTGCGCCTGTGGACTCATTGAACCAAATATATTCTGTACAAACTTGTCCGTCTCGGGTAAAGTAAGTACGACCCGCTTCATCGGTAGTTTGTTCAAAAACGACACCGTGTCCGTTTGGATCAACCACTACCCGACGCACTATTACTTTGGTTACATAACCTTCGTTATTCTTGATTTGGTAAGTCTTTTCTGTCATTGTGTTTGACGGGAAAAGCACGCCATTTTCATCCTTTAAATAATTAGGGGTAGTTTTCAGTTCTACCCTTGAGCCAGCAGTTTGCTGAATTTTTTGGAGTTGAGCAGCGCTATTTTGTTCGGCTTGTTCTTGTTGCTGTTGTTTGGTATAAGTTACTACCTGTGTTCTTTGATTCAAGTCTTTTGATTTGTTCTCGGCCTCTTGTTCTTGACTTCTGGCCTGTAATGCTTTGATGTTTTGAACCTCATTGATGCGTTCAAGACCTGCTTGCTCTACAGCTTGTTGTTCTTTTACGGCTTGTTGAGTTTGATAGTCTTTGGCATCTTTCCAAACTTGTAAATTAATTTCGTTATCATGCTGATGCCCTTCGGCAGCAGCGTTACGCTGTTTGATAGCTACCTCTGTTTGCTGAGCAACTTTGACTGACTGATCTTGCAACTGATTTTGAGCTTGGTCGTTTTGTTTGGCCTGAATTTCTCTTTCGGTTCTAGTTTGATCTAACTGACTAGCCGTTTCATAGCTCGTAACTTCCGCTGCTTGCTGACTGAAGTAATTTCTGTATTGGACTTCAGTCTGAATAGCTTGTTGTTGGCGGTAAGGTGCCTCTTGAGCAGCCGTTCTGGTTTGATGTAGATCGTTAAAAGCTTGTGAACCATCCGAAACAGCCTCACCTGGGGCACTGAGTTGAATGCCTGTTGGTGTAGTTGCAACTTCGGTATTTTTCAGAAGGGGCTTGGCAGGATTCAAGATCGTTTTTAGTGAATCTATCGATTTTTGTAAGCGCGGTAATTCAGTTCCCTTAAGGTAGCTTTCCTGCTGCTTACCAAAACTTTGCGCATCTTCCAATGCCTTGAGCGCAACTTGTTTGTCCTTGCCTTCTTTGAGCATGCGATAAGCACCTTCATTTTTTGCTAGAAACTGACCCTTAAAGGCAATTTTCTTTTGTAATTCAATGACTTCTGGCTCGTTCTTACGACTCTCCATGGCAGGAGCGCCCAACACTTTTTGCGCCATTGGCAATTGGTCGTTTTCGTAGTGCTCGTTTGCTTTGGCTAATTGACTTTGGTAGACCGTAGATAGGTTGTCTAGCTTGTCAGTTACGAGTTTCATGCCATCCTGGAGCTTTTTAGAATACTGATCAATCAAGACTTGCTTGTGAAAAAGGGCGATGAGCTTATCTGCTTGTTTGTACTTCTCAAGGACATCCATGAGCTGTTTTTCGGTGACATTGCCTTTTAAACTTTTGAATTGGACATCGGCTGCAGTAAGAATTTTGTTGAGCTTGATCTCGGTGTCCTTGTCTTGCACCGTGTTTCTTATTTTCTGAAGTTCTTGTTCTACACGTGGCTTCTCCTCAGGTTGAATTTTTTCAGCTTCTGTAAAGTATTGGGTTGCTAATGTGGTATTGCCCTTACTGAGTGCGTTTTGAGCGTTATCCCAAGCTTTTTGAAAAGCCGTTTGTTTGGCTTGCTTCTGCTTTTTCTCGTTCTGAAGATTGGTAATGGCAAGTTGTTCGGCTTGAACCGCACTATTACCAGGTAATATCTGATTTGCTGCTTTGATTTTTTGTTCGGCTAAACTGAGGTCGCCGGAAGTTTTTGCCGCTTGTGCTTCGGCTAATAAGGCCGCTTGTTCAGACCTTTTGGCTGCTAATTCTTTTTCATCTTTAATCGATTGTAGAATACTTGCCTTTCGCGCACTGGCTTTGGCCTGAGCTGCATCAATGGCAAGAATAGAATCGTAAAATGGAAGTGCTTTTTCAAGTGAGCCAGGCACATCGTATTTAGAAGCAGCTAACAAGAGACGGTCAATTTTTTGTTGGTCTATGGCTTTCTGATAGGCCGCCTTTGCTTTGGTATCTGCCTCTTGCTGAACACTTGCATTTGGTAAAAGCGCTTTGTCGTTTGCCGACCAAGTATATTGAGCCGTAGGTTGGTTGGTTGCAAAACCGAGATCAACGTTTGGCTTTAATTTGTACATATTAAAAACAGCTTGATCAAGTAACTGCAAGCCATAAGTATTGGATGTCAGACCTTTCATTTGAGTAAGATCAAGGGCAACATATTTAGTGAGGTAAGCACCTTTGGTCAGACGCAATTTGACATTGGCTCCTTGTTGTATCCGTGCAGAGGCATAAAAAACACCGCGTTCATCTGAAATTACTTTGGTCAAGACGGCATCTTGCTGCATGACATCAAGTGTGACACCATATAAGTTTTGCTGATCGAGTAAATCTTTGATTTGACCTTCAAAAACCACCAAAAAATCTCTTTGTGCCAAAGCCTGTACAGACAGCAGAAGAAAGAAAAGGAAAACGATTCTGTTCATAGTTAACTTGACTTAATCGAAACGACCATTCTAACGCAAATTGGTACATTTGTTTCAAAGACAAATTTGCTAAAAATCAGCGAGTAAAAAAAATGCTATCATTCAAACAACTGAGTTACTGGGAACAGGCATTGTACTTACAAGAAAACACGTTTGTGATTGTAGGCGCCGGGATCGTGGGCATGTCTGCGGCTTTGTCCCTGAAACAACGATTTCCACAAGAAAAAATTCTCATTTTAGAGCGCGGCTATTTACCGACTGGTGCCAGTACTAAAAATGCAGGCTTTGCCTGTTTTGGTAGCCCAACAGAGCTTCATGACGATTTACAGAAAATGCCAGCAACTGCCGTTTGGCAGACTGTTGAATTGCGCCTGAAAGGCTTGCAAATGTTAAAAGAAAGAATCAAACCAGCGCAAATGGCATGGAGGCCTTGTGGTTCATGGGATTTGATTGGGAAACAGCATGAGCAATTGGATCGGGCTTTTATTCATGAATTAAATCAAAATTTTGAACAATATTTTGGCTTAAAAAAAGTATTTACGATTGATCATCAAGCCCCTGAAAAATTTGGCTTTTCAGGTTTCCAATTGAGTTACTTCAATCAGTACGAAGGAAGTATCGAAACGCACTTGCTGATTGATGCTTTGTTCAAACAATGCATTGCAGCCGACATCCATTTTTTATTTGATACCTCACTCGAAGCATTTGAAAGTTCTGATCAAGAAGTTTTGGTCAGTACTTCAAAAGGTGAACTCAGAACCCAGCACTTATTTATTTGTACAAACGGCTTTAGTCAAGCTTACTTCCCAAACGAACTCAGGCCCGCTCGGGCACAAGTTTGCATTACCAAACCTATGAAGCACCACATTCAGGGTACTTTTCATAGTGAATCTGGGTATTATTATTTCCGAGATATCGGACCACGCATTTTATTAGGCGGTGGGCGCAACTTAGATTTTACAGGAGAAACCAGCTCGGAATTTGAGTTGAATCAACTCATACAAGAAAAACTTCAAGAAAAACTCGAGAACGAAATTTTTCCGGGTCAAAAAGTGGCAATTGAAAGCCAATGGTCGGGGATCATGTGCGTCGGGGATCAGAAAAAACCGATCATTCGATCTTTGAACAAAAATGTGCATGCAGGTGTTCGTATGGGAGGCATGGGTATTGCCATTGGTTCGGCCGTTGGTCTGGAACTGAGTAATTTGGTATAAAATGGAAAAAAAAGCAGCTGAGCAAAAAGAATTTGTCAATCCAATTGACCCCGATAAGATTGCTGAAAATCCGCATTTATTACCCTATGCGCATCAGGTTGGTAGTGCTGTAATCAAGCCCGAGGATCAAGGAAAATTAAAAGGGCGTGCGCTCAGTGCCATGAGCCAGCAAACAGATATGCAACTCGATCAAATTTACGAGCAAATGCAACTTTTGGCCAAACAGGCTAAAAAACTACAAGACCGCAAAGAAATTTCTGCTTTTATCTACCAAGCTGAAATGCGTTTTGAACCATTGATCAACCATACATATCACCTTTATCTCAAAGCACAAACCAACTACATGCTTTCTCTGATTGCGCCAGATGCATGGGGCCGCTCAGGCGCGCATCTTACGTTCATTGCTAGCGTCAAATTACTAGCAGATCATACTTGGGATATTTTAACTCAAAATCCAGACTTTCAAATTACTGAGCTGCCTTCCTGACAAATAATAAGTGGTGTTCATCAGATAAGCCAGCATCAAACTGATAACCCATTTCTTGAAATCCTTTGATTTGTTGCACTTTATTTAAATTGTTCTCGGCGCACCATCTTGCCATTTTTCCTCGTGCCTGTTTTGAAAATACAGAAACGCTTTGGAGTTTACCGTTTTTTAGTTCTTTGAAAATAGGTGTCACCATGACATCCTTCAAGTGCGTGGCTTGAATCAGGTCACTATATTCGCTACTTGCCAAATTGAGCAATATTTCATCTGGCCCAAGGATTTGGCTCAACAACTCCTCAATTTTTGGTCTCCAAAAGGCATACAACGAGTTGATTTTTTTGGGAAGTGTTATTTTTTGTGCCATCTCCAAACGATACGGTGCAATGCCATCTGTTGAACGCAATAAGCCATAAAGACCCGACAAAATGCACACATTTTGATTGAAATAATTGCGTGCTTTTTCATCAATACTGAGCACATCAAGTGCTTTGAATGCTTCACCAATATAGGCATCAATTGCTGGCGTTAAGTGCCGTGAATTTGTTAATTGTTGCCAATCATGAATCATTTGTATGGTTTCTTGCGCTTTAGCTTCTGATAATTTCATTTTTTGCTGAAAATCCTTGAGAGACCATTTCGTTAATATCTTTTGAAGGTCTTGCGCCTGTGCTAAATTTAAAGGAGACGTGCATTTATCTTGAGGGAGAATACGCATTAATTTGGCCGGAGACAATAGAATTTTCATGATTGACAAAGTTAATCTGCTTATTGAATATCGCTATAAATTATTAATTTAAGGGCCTGTTAAACTGAACTTAAAATATGAAACAATTGCTCCTTGTTCTTGTTTTGCTGAGCGCAAACCTTGCTTTCACACAAAACGCTGAATTTTACGGCTACGTGAGCCCAACTGTAGCTAAGCTCGTACCTGCACCAACCCAAAACGGCCCGGCAAAAGACATCGTAATTCCGAACTTCAAAGGAAGAGAACTCATTGAAAATGAAGTGCTCAATACACATCAGCCTGACTGGGTTTGGCAACAACACCAAACAACCAATAAAAGCGCGAGTGCAACAGTATTATGGCAAGTGCAAGGCATAGGTAATGGCATTTCGCCACCAGACCCAACTGGAGAGGCAGATTCTTCGGTGTATATTCAAGGAACAAACGCCAATAGTGGTGGATCTTTTAAAATTTTCAATAAACAAACGGGTGCGGCAATTAGCGGCACGCTTGTCATGGCTAGCATAGGTAGCCCAACTGTTACAGGCCTTGGCGACCCAGTTATACTCTATTACAAAACTGCCAAAAGATGGATCATCACACAGTTTTCAACTTCCGCACAAAAAAAGCTCCTGGTATATGTTTCTCAAACCAGTGACCCACAAGGTGCCTATTATTTCTACCAATTTACTTGTCCAAATTTTCCAGATTATCCTAAATGGAGTATCTGTGAATCTTCAGATGCATTGTTGGCAACAACCAATGAAGGTGGGCCTCCACGCGTTTATGCCATGAAGCTAAGTTCCCTTGTCAATGGTACAACTTCGCCATTTTTTGGAGTGCCAATTGGCTACACACTCAATGGTTTTGGTTTTCAATCAATTACACCCGTAGACTTAGAAGGTGATCTTTCTGCACCAACAGGTCAAAAACCACTTTTTGTCAGACACCGCGATGACGAAAAACACTCCAATGGTTCACCAGATAGCCCAACCAACGATTGGATAGAAATCTGGGAAATGACCATCAACTGGACCAACAATTCGGCAACCGTTTCCAAAATACAAGATGTGGCAATTGCAGAAATTGATTCAGACCTCTGTGGCCTTACCAGCTTCTCTTGCATTTCACAACCAGGCACAACTGTCAAACTTGACCCATTAAGAGAGTGTGTCATGTACAAAGCACCAATGCGTGTCTTCAATGACCACCAAGCGATGGTATTGTGTTTAACCACGGATGTAGACGGTAATAATAGAGCGGGGGTGCGTTGGCTCGAATTGCGCAGGCCATCAGGTAGCACCGGAACCTGGACTTTACACCAAGAAGGTACTTATGCCCCAGGTACGGCACTCAATCGCTGGATGCCTGCTATTAATATCGACAAAAATGGTAATATCATGATGGCTTATTCTACATCAGGTACTACCGCACCAAATTATCCATCTATTCAAATGACAGGTCGCAAAGCATGTGATCCGCTTGGTCAAATGACAGTTTCAGAAACAGTGATTAAACAAGGCCTTTCAGCAAGAACCGCCAACACCCGCTGGGGCGACTACCACCACCTTTGCATTGACGATTTCGACGGCCAAACCTTCTATTACACAGGTGTAGTCATGAATTCAAATAATGCAATTGTCACCAACGTTTCAGCTTTCAAAATGAATCCTGACACCCTAGATTTGGCCATTATCAATTCGTTTACCGTTCAAAACGGAGGCATTTGCGGTTCGAGCACCCAAGTTGGACTTGTGCTTGAAAACCAAGGTGTTAATCCTGTGATCAATGGGCAATTTTCCTATCAAGTTGGTAGTGCAACCGCTCAGAATATCAATTTCACGAGTTCGCAATTAGCAACTACTGGTGCTTTAGATACCATCTACTTCAATTTACAAGGGCTCGTAACTGGAAGTAATAATATTGTATTCACCTTAACTGGCGTCAATGGCATAGGGCTAGATGAAAATACATGTAACGATACTTATTTAACAAGTATTTTTGTCAACGGCAGCTCAAATATTGTTCTGGGAGCTGTTAGCATCAATCAAGTTGCTTCTTGTAATGCCAATGATGGTAGTGTCACGATTAATGCAAGCGGCGGTCTTGGCCAATTAACCTATAGTTTAAACGGTGGCAGCACGCAAAATAGCAATGTTTTCAATGGCTTAGCTGCAGGGCTTTACAATTATGAGGTCTCCGATGCAACAGGATGCGCGGTACTCGGAAGTTTTCAGATGCAAGCTAGTGTTGTCTTGAGTGCAAACGTACAACAAACGGTTTCCAACGCTTGTGCCGGTGATCAGAATGCCACAATTGTAGTGAGCCCAACTGGAGGAACTGCACCATACAGCTACACTATTAATAATGGTGCTGACCAGCCTAGCAATACCTTTGTAAATCTTGGTGCCGGCAGCTATACTATTGGTATCATTGATGCAAACGGTTGCTCTACTACCCTCACCTATGTCATTACAGAACCAACGGCAGTGAATGTTGCTATGGTGCCAACAATGGTCAGTTGTTATAGCGCCAATAACGGCAGCCTTCAGACACAAGTTAGCGGCGGAACCACGCCCTATACCTACTACCTAAATAATGTGCTACAAAATGGAAGTGGTCCATACAGCAACCTCACTCCTGGATCTTATGTCTTGGATGTTTTTGATGCAAACGGATGTCAACAAGCATACACAAGCACAATCACACAACCTAGTGCTCTATTGCTTACAGCGACTACTACCGTTTCTAACGGAACAGATGGAACTATCGCATTAAATGGAAGTGGAGGTAATTCACCGTATACATTTTCAATTAATGGTACTAATTATTACAGCGGTTCTTTCTTCTCGAATCTGGCTGCTGGTACCTATAACTGCTCTGTTAAAGACAACAACGGATGCATTACAACACTTGAGGTGGTTGTCAATACTTCTTCCATACAAGAACTATCATTTACGATGAGCGAATTGTATCCTAACCCGAACAAAGGTAGTTTTCAAATTACAGTTGGTGGCGTCAGCGGCGCAAGTGCAACAGCGCAGATCTTTAATCTTCAAGGACAACTCATTTCAACATTTGAACTCAAGGCCGTAGACGGACAAATCAAACAAAATATTGAATTAAGTCCAAAGATAGCGGCTGGTACTTATTACCTTGGTATCTATGACGGCATGCACGGTGCTGTTTTGCAATTTGTAAAACAGTAAACCCTAAAATTCAAAGGTGGCGAGGTCGATTTCCTCGTCCACCTTTCCTAAACGACGTGTGATCACCCTACGTACTTCGTATGGCGTGCCGTAATACTGAAAAATCTGAACGGTTAAAATCGCTTTCCCACTCAATAATGGTCTGTTGTTGCCATAATAATGCGCCTGAACACGGTAAGTTCCTTTCGGAGCTTTTCTGATCAAGTATTCTTCAGGACCGTAACCTTGGGTAAAATCATTTGAAATTCGCCCGACTAGAATATTTTTTTCATACGCATATCATACGTTAACGCAAACTAAACGTTAATCCAACAAAAAAGCCGCTTTTTCAAGCGGCTTTTTTCAAAATATGAATGCTAGACAATTAAGCGCGTAAACGCTTAGAGAAGTCAATCAAAATTGGAGTTGCCACACAAAGTGATGAGTAGGTACCGATGACCACACCTACTAAGAGGGCAAATAAGAATCCTTTGATAGCAGGACCGCCAAACAAGAACATGATCAAAACAACCACAAATAATATCATGGAGGTATTGAAAGTTCTTGAAAGCGTTCTGTTCAAGGAAGCATTGATGATTTCACCGTGGTTATCTTCAGGCTTACTGCGACGTAGGTTCTCACGGATACGGTCAAATACAATTACGGTGTCGTTCATTGAATAACCAATTACGGTAAGAATGGCTGCAATAAATGCTTGATTCACGTCTAGGGTAAATGGCAAATAACCATGTAACAAAGAAAAGATTGAGATCACGAAGAAAGCATCGTGAGCCAATCCTACGATTGCACCCAAAGAGTATTGCCAGTGACCAAAACGAATCAAAATATATGCAAAAATTGCAATGAGTGCAAGGGTAATTGCAATGGTAGATGAAGTCCAGAGTTCGCTAGAGATAGATGCTGAAATAGCACGTGACTCTAGTACTTTATAAGCACCCATTTTGTCTTTACAAGCGTCAAGACCTGCGGTCAATTGCGCATTTACTTGATCAGTTGCACCATCGTTGTTGAGCAAATAGTTGGTTACGATTTCAACATTGTAATCGTTGGTTTTTGTTTTGAGGTCAATAGAAGCTGTTTCACCTTTTTCAACAAAAACTTTAGACAACTCTTTGCGAATGACTTCGATATCTGCTTTCTTTTCAAATTTGACAGCAAAAGTTCTACCACCGGTAAATTCAACACTTTGCTTCAAGCCACGTGTTGACAAGGCAACAATACCGATGATTGTTACGGTAATAGAGAAAGTATAAAAATACTTGCGTTTTCCGATCCAATCAAAATTGAAATTTTGGAAAAGGCCTTGTGAGTATTTTGTATTGAATCCTACTGTTTTTCCTTTTGCCAACCATGTGTGTATTGCCAATTCGGCGATGACCATTGCTGAGAACAAAGAAGTAAAAATACCAATGATGAGGGTCGTTGCAAAAGACTCGATTTCTCCTGTTCCGAATACTTTCAAGATAATCGCAACTAAAAGGTGAGTTACGTTGGCATCGATGATTGAAGGAAGCGCCTTGCGAAAACCAGTAGTAATGGCTGTTTCTGTATCGGCACCCGCGGCTTGTTCTTCACGAACGCGTTCGAAGATGAGGATGTTGGCATCAACGGCAGTACCGATTGTAAGAACGATACCCGCGATACCAGCAAGGGTAAGTACAGCACCAAAAGATGCAAGAGAGCCGAAGATAAAGATAACGTTAGCTGTGAGGGCAATATTGGCAGCCAAACCAGCTCTACCGTAGTAGAACATCATGTATAAGAGAACTGCGATAAATGCCACCCCGAAGGAAATAAGACCCGCTTGCGAGTTTTGTGCACCAATTGTTGGCCCTACTTTTTGAAGGTCTTTGATGACACAAGGAACTGGTAATGCACCACCGTTCAAAAGACCTGCAAGATCTTCAGCTTCTTGGAAACTGAAACTTCCGGAAATTTGAGTGTTACCATTCAAGATCGGATTGATTACACGTGGTGCACTGTAAACAACGCTATCCATGGTGATGGCAATGATGCGGTCTTTGTTTTCTGTAGTCATGCGACCCCATTCATCGGCACCTTCGTTGGTCATGCCGAGGCTAACGATGATGCTACCGTCTGTTTGATCGTAGTCAACTTTAGCGCTACTTACGTGCTCTCCACGAACGCGTGCCTTTCCTGTGTCAGGAACACGACAAGCGTAGAGGAAATAAGCTGTTTTCTTAGATTTGTTATCGACGCTTTCAGGTTTTGCTGACCACATGAATTGGATATCTTGTGGGAAGACTGACTTGACGTCTTTGCGGCGTAAAATGGCATCTACAGCAGCTTTGTCATTCGTATTTACATAACCAATTGCATAACCACCTACTGGAACGATGAGTTCAGCAAGTGATTTTTTAGAAGCCATGGCACCAGTTGAGGTATTGGTTGTGGTATTCGCTGCTGCAACTGCAGTGTCCGTATTGACAGCAGTTGTGTCAGCGGTTGTGTCTGTTGCAAGTGCTAATTCATCAAGGCTCACTTCGTTGAGTTTGCTCAAACGAGTTGCTTCTTGCCACTGCATTTGAATTTGCTCAGGCATGTAGGTTTCAAAAAACTCGAGGTTTGCTGTAGAACGGATTTTACGTGAAACGGTTTCTTCGTCTTGAACACCCGGTAGTTCAATGAACAAACGGTTGGTAGCGAGGTCACGTTGAATGTTTGGTTGTGCAACACCGAATTGGTTGATACGACGACCGATGATGTCTCCAATACCTTTCATGGAAGAAGCTACCAATTCGCGTAGGTAGTTTTCTACCTGAGCATCAGAAGTTTTGATGCCAATGCCTTCACCTTTGATGACATAGCTCAAAGGCAGAGATCCGTTTGCTTTCTTGTAAGCTGAAATGAAAGTGCCAATGAAGTCACCACCGTTTGAATTGTATTGAGCAACTGCGTTGTCAAAAGGCTTGGTGAATTTTGGATCTGTGATGCTTTTGACGTGACCTTTGATCAGGTCTGGGTATGAAATTTCCACAGTTACGCTCATACCTCCAACGAGGTCAAGACCGAATGCAAGCGACATTTTCTTTACTTCACCAAAAGTAGAACCAAGTACTGGATAGACCGGTTTCTCGCCTTTTTCGCGAAGAATTTCGTTGATAAATGCTGCTCTTGCAAGCTCAACCGCTTCAGGATTATTGAAATCTACTGTTGTGTTGTTCGGCAAAATGGCGATGCCACCAGTTGCCTTTGCTTCGTCACGAAGCATTTTAACTTTGAGGTCTGCCTCTTTAGCTGCTTTTGATTCAACGTTACTGGCAACCCATGTAAATGAGAGTTGATAAACGCATACCGCAGTGAGAAGAATGGACAAGAACCAAAAAAATCCTTTTAAACGCATTTCTTGAATATTTGAATTTGAATTAAGGTTGCAAATATAGGATTTAGGATCCTTAAAGTCAAATAAAAAATCTACACAAACGAACTGAACTCAATTAAGGCACTCGCGAAGTCTAGCCAAGCTTGATTTGTATCTGGTTTTTTTTGCGTCAAACCAAGATTGCAGCCAGCAATTTCGCCACCATCAAATAATGTTTTGATTTGATTAGCAAAGTGTTGATCAGTGGTTTGCTCAAGTTCAAAACCTTCCTTTTTTGCCTGTAAGCCTTCGGCCAAGCCCCCAACATTTGTACACAAAACCGCCCGACTTTGTGCTAATGCCAATGCACGTACTCCTGATTGTGTTGCACTGAGGTAAGGAAGCACCACTAAATCAGCGGCGTGAAAATACTGCGACACTAACTCATTTGGGATGAACTCATTGAAAAAACGCCAATTTTGATTCTTGGATTCAGCAAGTGCTGCATGGTACATTGTAGCATCGCCGTATACCTCCCCTGCAATGAGTAATTGGTAGGAATCGTCGAGCAATGAAAATGCTTGAATTAGTTCAAGCAAACCTTTGTAGGGTCTGATCAAGCCAAAAAACAAGAGTGTTTTTTTCGCGGGGTCCAATCCTAATTTTTGGCGACATGAGGCGGGGTCAAGATTTGTGTGGGTAACTTCATAAGGTGGATGAGCAATAAGTTTGATCTTAGCTGTCGGATTGATTGCTAAAATATCCTTACCCACGGCCTCTGACAACACCACAAACCCATCGTAATGCTTGATCATCAAGCGGTTGAAAAAGCCATCAAAAAAGCGTTTTTCATGTGGATTTAAATTGTGTACGAGTGCAATTTTTTTGGTTTTTTTTGGAAGAAAAACTGCCCAAAACGCCATCATGGGCGCAAAAAATGACATCCAGTAGCTCGTTACGAAAACGTCGGGTTTTTCTTGGCGAAATAACCGAAGTGCTTTGAGGTAGGTCCAGGGATAAAAAGTAGAGACAACCCTCTGAAAAACGGGCGTTTGATGCGCAGTTGGATCTATTTGTGAACTACCGGGAAATAGAAAATTGGGGTACTGTTGACGAAATGTATACCCTTTGATATTTAACTTTTGTGACAATGCCTCAAAGGTGGCGCTACTAAATTGTGCAATACCACCACGAAAAGGAGGCAAAGCAGAGAAAAACAACCACTTTTCTGAAGACTTCTGATTCATTGCACCGGATCTATGTGTAATGCTTTACAACGTTCAAGATAAGCCTGCGTATCTTTTTCAGAGAGCTCAAGGCCATCCAAATAAAGTACTTTTCGCAGTAAAGAACCGTCTTTATTGAAGGTGTATAACCAACCATGAAGCAAATCTTTGTCGTATTTCATGGTCGCTATTTTTTGGCCTGTGGCATTGTATTCTGTCCAAATGCCCTGTTTGAGCCCCTTATCATAGGTTCCTTCTTGTTTTAGTTTTCCGTTGTAATAATAAGTTTGATTAACACCATGAATTTTACCTGCTTGGTAATTTGCCTTGCGTTCAACTTGTAATTTGTGCTCCATTATTTGACCTTCTTTGTAATAATAAACAGCCTTGCCGTTCAGTAGGTCATTTTTATAATTTTCAGCGCTGATTAACTCGCCTGATTGGGCGTAGTTGTACCACAGTGAATCTTTCTTTTCTTGGTAATAAAAGCCATCAGATAGCAATTGCCCATTTTCAAAAAACAACAAAACTGCAGACTTATTTCCTTTTAATCCATGCTCAATAATGGCTTTCTTGGATCCGGATGGGAAATAGTAAGTAAAGGTCCCAACCGGACGGTCATCTTTGAAATTTCCTTCGTAAACCAAAACAGAAGAATTTGGGTAGGTTTTTCGCCATGGCCCTTGCTTCTTGCCTTTGGCATCGGTTTGATTCACCTGTGCCAAGAATCCAAAAGACACAAAAGCAAAAAGAAATCCTAGTAGAAGACGGGCGAATTTATTTTTCATGAGAATAATTGAGGAAGGTCAGCTAAGCAATTGATAGATAAATCAGGAGTTTCAAGGGTGTTTTCTTGAGATTTAACAAGTACCGAAAACATCCCCAAGGCCTTCGCAAATTGGATATCTGAATCGGTATCGCCAACCATGATAGATTTTTCAAAATTGATAGAAGGATATTGAGCCTTTAATTCGAGTGCCATTGGTGTATTTGGCTTTCTGCGAAATGGCTCCTCACCTTTTTTTTCATGGGCCGCTTTTACCTCTAGGATTTGTAGTC
>JBJTCG010000026.1:0-23882 GCA_046091725.1 Flavobacteriales bacterium
GTTGACCAGCTATTTTCATTTGTCTAAAATCACGATTTAAGGTGGTCAGTATGAGCGTTTTTTCCAGTTTACCCCATTAAAAAATAAACGCCCGAAAAACTATGTTTATCAGGCGTTTAAATTAATTACTCGTGACCCCGGAGGGATTCTAACCCCCAACCGCTGGAGCCGAAATCCAGTGCGCTATACAGTTGCGCCACGGAGCCAATAAATTTTGGATTAAAATCCGAATTGATGCAAAAATAGAAGAAATAAGGGTTGGATTCAAAAAAAAACTTGATTTTGGTTTCATGTCAATAGAAATCAATATCTTCGTTACTTAAAATCAAATACAATGAAAAAAATTACACTTGCATTCGCACTTTTAGCCGGAACTATCGGTTTCGCTCAAACAGGTAAATGGGGCATTCAATTAAACCACGGTGCACATTTTGGCGGAGAGCTCGGTACCGGTCTTTCTTTGAATGGCGGTGTTTCGTACAACCTTGCTAAAAATATTCAGACAAAACTTGACGCAGGTATCGATTACCTCGGTGATGACAACCTTTCTCGTTTGACCCTTCAATTAGGTGCAGACGTCATTGGTATGGCCAATGCAGAGTCTAAACTTGGTTTGACACTTCATGGTGGTGTTGGTCTTTTGAACAATGGCAACATGATTTTTAACGATACTTATTTACTTCGCGGTGACGACATGGTGGCCCTTACTTTTGGTGTGTCTCCTACAATCAAAGTTAGCGAGCATGCTGGTATTTTATTAGATTGGTCGTACGCTAAGCTTTACAAAATTGATGGCGACCTTACTAAATATATGAACGGAACCGTTGGTTTCTACTACCGTTGGTAAGAAACGATACGTCTCAATTACATTTCAAAGGCGAGCCAATTGGTTCGCCTTTTTTTATTGCCAAATTTTAAGATTTTGAGAGCTGGTATGCCTGTATTCCTTTCCAATATAGCACCAGACATACTACCAATAATAAATGACTGAAGTCATTGCGGTCAAACCAAGGAGCCAAGTTAATTTTTTGACTCTGAATAATTGCACTCGGAAATAGCAAGAGTACAGCTATCCAAAAATAGTTGAACTGACGGTGAATGCTTTTTTGATATTTTAAACCAAGGAAAAATAAGGAAAATACCATGCCAATTCCACTCACTATGGATGGTACGGCGAGACCTCTGCTTTGATCTGTGCTGAGGTCGACACGATTGAAAACATATATTTCAACCAAAATTCCAAGGAAGAGTAGCAGTGCTACTGCTGTTTTAAACTGACCTTGTTGCCGCTGATTTGGCCACAGGCTAATTTGGGCAAGACTCATGTAATAGGTAGCGATCATGCTGAGAATCCAAGATGGATATTTGCCCCAAAGTCCCCAATAAGCAAAGAGAAAATGACCTAAGCCGCCTACAAGAAAACTGATACCAAATAATAGGTAAAAACGGCGCCAATTTAGATAAAAGGGATGTTGACTATGTAGTTGTTTAATCCTGTGTGCAAAAAATAAAGCCATGCCAAATAAAAGGATATCGCCAATCATGGCATTGGGTTCTAAAAAATGAAAGCCCCATGCGTTGAGCTGAATTTTTTCAAAATCATGTCCTATCATTGACTTTCTTCTTTGAAACGGTGGATGTTTTTTATCAGGATCTTTTCCACCAAAAGAGGCGAGATGCTATTGAGGAGGCGGTTGATTTTACCTAACAATGTTTGGGTATTCGTAAATTGTCGTTTTTCAATGAGGCGTCGGCAATCTTTGGCAACTTGTGCCATGGAGAGTACTTTTTCGTTGTTTCGGGCTTTTAAAGCTTGCATTTGTCCGTTGGCACCAACGGTTTGTTTTTGGTGTTCTATGGCAGTTTTTGCTACCCGCAACAAACCAACATGAATGTGTTGATCGTGTTCTTCTATTCTGAGTGCTTCAGCAAAAGCTTGTAGGGCCATTTTTGAAGCCGAATAGGGGGCAAGGCCTGGCAAACCATGAATGGCAGCCAAACTCGATATAAAAACGATGCTACCTTTATTTTGTCTGATTTGAGGCAGCGCTGCTTGGGTTGGGAAAATACAACCGTTCACATTGCTCTTGAAAACTTGATCAATGACTTTTTCATTGAGCTCCGCAATGTTACCGCGGCTCGAGATACCCACATTATTGATCAATATATCGAGTTTTCCGGCGCGGTTAATACTTTCACTGATCAAATGCTGCGCTTCATTGAAGTTGCTGACATCAGCAGCAATTGCAAAGGCTTTGCCACCTAAATTTTCAATTTCTTTTTTTAAGGAGTCAAGCTTTTCTTGTTGCCGACCATTCAAGATGACCAAACAACCGTGCTGCGCAAGTTCTAAGGCAATGGCTTTACCAATTCCTTGACTTGAACCTGTAATGAGTGCTACTTTATTTTGAAAACAACTCATGATTGTGGCCTGTAATGAATTTCTGGATGGTGTTTCAGTGCAGTGAGGCTGTTGGTCCAGGCCATTCCGATATGAACGATAATGGCTATCCAGATGTTTCCGGCCATGAGCGTCAGTAAACACAGTACAAAACCGAGCGGAATTGCGCCGATGGTTTCATCGAGACCTTTGGGGATGTGCGTAGCCGAATAAAGCGCCACATTAACAGCAATGGCTAGCCATATGCCATATGCCTCCACTAACGGAAACAATAAAAGGCCTCTGAATAAAAGTTCATAGCCAATAAGGTATACTGCCCAACCCAATAAATTGAGTCGGTAAGTTTTTTTGGTCCAAATTTTGGCCCGAATCTGAGGGTAGTTGATGAGGTTTTTCTCTTTTTTGGCGGAAAATGCAGCAAGCGGTATCACAATAAGTAATAAGCCTGTTGTCACCAATAAATTGAATATGAGGGTGTCTGATCTGAAGTTCAAGCCATAGTAAGAAAGTCCTCGTTGCGGTTCGAGAAGTAATAAAATCAATAGTGGAAAGATTCCCATGCTGAAAAAACCAAGCCATTTCGTCATGTAAATAAACTTGAGCCATGCCCTATCGTGGTCATGACGAGCAAAGTAACGCGCTTTTATTTTTTCTGATTTTGAACCAAACCAAAAAACAACAAAACCAATTAAAGCGAGGTAAATAGGGGCAATCCCTCCGCTAAGGGTTGGTTGCTGATCAGGGAGAGCTAAATAATGAATCATAAGTTAAGCGATATAGCCATTTTCTTTGTACCAACCCATGCAATCAGCGATTGCTTCTTCAATAGGCGTACTAGGAAGAAGAAGTTCTTTGCGCGCTTTTTCAGGCGAGTAAAATTGTTTGACACTTGCCATTTTGGCCATGGAGTAACTCAACTTAGGGGTTTTTCCTGTCAATTTTGCTTTGAGTGAATTGATGGCGCCGACCGTGTTGATGGCAAATCCTGGGAATTTTTTGATCTTGAAGGGCTTATCAAAAACTTGAGCAGCTTTTCTGAACATCTCGCCAAAATATAGATTTTCATTCCCAACAATGTAACATTCACCTAGGCGGCCCATGTGAAGCGCATTGATAGTAGCAACTGCTACATCCTTGGAGTAAACAAAGTTTTTTCCTCCTCCGGCATAACCTGGTAGTTTGTTATTGTATAGTTCAATGAGCATTCGTCCGGATGTTGGTCCGGAATCAAAGGGGCCAATCATGTAGGTCGGGTTGACCACAATAACCGGGAAATTTTGTGTTTTATGTAAATCGAGCAGGTAACATTGCGCCTCATATTTACTGTCCATGTAGTCCATTTTAAACTGATGCGCTTCGTAGCTATTTAGCTCGTGACCAGGCATTGTTTTAGGGCCGTGGTTAAAAGAATTAGCAGTACCAATTTGGACCATCCGTTGATATGCAAACTGCTGTGCGAAATCAGCGATGTTTTGAACCCCTTTGAGATTCACCTCATGAATGATACCTAGGCGTCTTGGCCAGATGGTAGTAAGGGCGGCAATGTTTATAACGTACTGGCAGTCTGCCATTTCTTTTTCAAGGAAATTACGATCAAGAATATTGCCTTCAACAATTTCTATATTGAGGCCGTCAATTACATGGGTATTTGTACCAGGTAAAATTTGGGCCTTCACTTCGTAGCCTTGTTTGAGTGCTTCACGGGTCACGCTTGCACCCAACATACCATTGGCTCCGGTGATAAAAACTCTTTTAACCATTGATACAAAGTTAAAAATAAAAAAAAGATGAAAGCTTAAGAATTAAACTGAACAGACAGCTTAAAATTTCCAAGAAATTCCGGTGTTGAGTTGCCATTGATTGAGGCTGAAGCCTTGTTGGTTCAATGATTGGAAATTTTTAATTTGGATAGCGTAGCGCGGTTCAAGGTAGATACCTAGATGTCGGTTGGCCAGGTATTCGAAACGGAAATTTTGTGTCTGCTGCCAACTAACCCGGTTCATTTTAGGAATGATACTGACCACGCTTGGCGCATAACCAGGAATGGAAAGCGTTTGGGTTGCTTCTGTAAGGTAGTCAAGTGTGAGGCCTGTAGTAAATTGTAAGGCAAAATTCCTGAAAGTTTTTTGATAACCAAATGTAAACGGTACCTGAACCGTTTTCAATTGCACGTTACTCATGTAGTTGGTATGCACATGGCTTGTGTCAGAGCCAAACGGACTCGGAGGAAAATTTGGCCATGGACCATCTTCTAATTCTTCATCAGAAACTTTTCTTTGCCCTAAAATATAATTGAACAGGTAATGCTCTTTATCATCATAGGAGTAAACGTTTGTTTTGTAAAAAGATTCGTGAATATCAATTAGTTGTTGACCCGCACCTATACCAACAATCCAGTTTTTAGGTAAGAAAAACTGAAGTTGAACGCTTGGTTTCTGAATAGTTTTAACCGCTTGTGTATAGCTTGCCGAATTATTGAGTAAATAGCCTGGGCTACGCAAGGTTGCGGCTGACTTCGAACCATAAACCTGCAGGCTGAGCAATTGGGCTCTATTTTTAGTAAGGCTTAGTTGTTGTAACTTTTTAGGCGTATTCTGAATGCGCTGTAATGGCTTGGTTGCAAGTAAATTTAGTGCTTGCTCTTCATTTGCAGCGATAGTTGTTGTTTGATTTAAAATAGCGGCTGATGTAGTAGGGCTTACGATTAGATTTTCTGTGTTGTTGAGTGTATTGCCAACACGATAAATTGCAGAACCTATACTTGACTTATTTTCTGGATTTCGAGCTTGTTCTGAATTATTATTGGAAAGCTGTGCAAGTTCTGTAGCTTGTTGAGTTTGATTTTTAGCGAGGGATTGAGAAGTTACGCTTTGTGTCTCATTTGCAACGGTTTTTGGAGTTTTAAGCGCATTGAAAGTAACAACTGAGCCAATCAAGGCCGAGCCAACTGCAGTGAGGCCATATTTAACCAAACTCTTAGCATACCATGCTTTGGGTTTACCCACTACATCGTGCAAACGCTTCCACATGAGCTCATGAGGTGCTTGGTGCCCCTTGAGTTGCTCGCGCAGGTATTTTTCAAAGTCGTCTAGTTCTTGCATCTTTAGCCGATCATTTGTGTGCGTTCATTTTTTTCTATTGCTTTTTGAAGTGCTTTTTTCGCTTCAAAAAGTTGTGATTTCGATGTGCCTTCGGAAATTTGAAGTAGCGCTCCGATTTCTTTATGAGAATAACCCTCCATCACATAGAGGTTAAAAACCATACGCGATCGGGGTGGTAATTTTTGTACTAATGATAAAATTGTTGCTTCACCTAGTTGTTCAAAAACTGTTGGCTCTTTCGACGCTAAGTCGTAGGCTGTCTCAATTTTTTGATGTTGCGCATATTTGGCAGAACTTCTGAGGTAGTCTATGGATGTATAAACCACAATTTTTTTGACCCATCCTGGAAGATGCGCACTACTTTCTATACGATTTAAATTCTGATAAATCTTGACGAATGCGTCTTGAAAAATATCTTGTGCTGCTGATTCGTCTTGGGCGTATCTCATACAGACCTTGAACATTGCTGGTGCGAACAGATCGTAAAGCTCTTTTTGTGCCCGAGCTTCTTTTCGGATACAGGCATTAATGAGATCGTCGTACAGGCGTATTTCTTTGGTCATCCTTTTTAAAGTCGTTAGAGACTTAAATTGGTTGGAATTACCGAGAAATTAAATGACAAAAATTGCACCTAAAGTAACGGCTGCACAAGTAATTAAAACAATAATTTGTTCGATGGATAATTGTGTCTTGATTTGGACAGTCGGTTTTTTGAGTGCTAAAAGCAACAGACGCAAATAAACAAACGCACCAATGACAGAACCAATGAGTGCAAGAATGGTTGTGTAAGGTAAATTTGGAACTGCGGCCCATAGTAAGAAGAATTTACCAAAGAACCCTGCCATTGGCGGAATACCAGCCAAAGAGAATAAAGCCAATACTATAGAAATGCCGAGGATAGGATTTTTCCAGGCCAATCCCTCCCAAGAACTGAGATCATCGTTGTCTGGGCTATTTACCTGATTACTGACAACCAAGGCTATGGTAGCAACTGCATAGGCCATAACGAAGAAGAAAATATTGGTGTTGTTGACATCTGCAAGACTAAAAAGCATAAGGCCTGCATTGGCAATAGATGAATAAGCGATGAGTCGTCTGAAGCTTGTTTGTTTCCAGGCCGTGATGTAGCCATAAAATACAGAAGCCACGATAATTAGGCTAACGAGGTCTATCCAGAAAAAATATGAATCTCTAAAAACGGTACCGAAGACATACATTACGGCATAAATACCGGCAATCTTCACGACCGTTGACATATACATTAAAACGGCATTTGAGGCTCCTTGGTAAACATCTGGCCCCCAAAAGTGAAAAGGAACAGCACCGATTTTAAATACAAAGCCGGCGAGGATAAATAAACTACCAATCATGGCCATTGGCGATTGCCAAATACCAATTGCTAGGTTGGACTGAATTTCGACTAGTTGAAAACTTCCGGTAGCTCCGTAAAGCATCGCGATTCCAAACAGCATGATAGCTGATGCAAACGAACCCGTAAAGAAATATTTCACAGCTGCTTCTGCAGAAATGCTACTCCCTTTTTCAATACCTACCAATACATAGATAGGAATAGATAAAATTTCAAGCCCAATGAAAAAGAGCATGAGGTCAGACGGAACTGCCATCAGAATAGCCCCGCAAAGAGAAAATAGGATCAAGGCAAAGTAATCGCTTGTATGCTCGAGGTCTTGCTTGTATCGTTGGAAACCACCAAGAATGGCCAATAGGGTAACTCCGCATAGTAACATAATGACCAACGGTGGGGTAGGGACTTGTGCGGCATAAGCTTGAATCGGTGAAACATAACTACCTCTGAAATGAGCGGCGACTCCAGCGCCAACTAAGCCAATTACTGCAACAAAAAGAGAAAGTGCTGCTTGTTTGCGCATTCCGGCGAAAAGACCAATGAGCCCGGCAATAAAAATGATGACAATACTATCCATGATGTTGACTTAAGGTTTGAGTTGTACGAGGCTGTGCCCAACGAAATCTGTAATACATTTTGGTGATAAACCAAGGTAAATGGCTGCAATACTCAATATTGCAAAAACAGTAATTTCAGTCCAATGTAAGTCTGTAAATGTGCTAATTTGTAAAGGACCAAACATGGTATTTTGGTAAGCTCTTAACATGTAAACAGCACCAAGAATGAGGGTAGAACTTGCGAGTACTCCGGTAAGTACATGTGCTGAAAACAATGATTTCAATAAGAAGAATTCTCCGATAAAACCTGCAGTAAAAGGCACTGAAAGTGAAATAAAGGTCAGGACAGCAAACCAAAATGCAAAACGAGGTGCAATTTTAGCGATGCCACCCAGTGCAGAAATTTCACTTGTTTTTAAGCGGTGTTCAATAATGCCAGCAGCAAGAAATAAGCCCAGAGCTACAATGCTATGGTTGACAATTTGTAGCATAGCAGTTTTCGTTGTTTCGGTATCGCCTAGCATAATACCCGCCGCAATAAGACCAAGGTGACTCAAGGAAGCATATGCAAAAAGTGTTTTGAGGTCTTGTTGTTTGATAGCCACAACTGCTCCGTAGATGATTCCAATGAGGCCAAGAACTATGATTGGCCAACGCCAGAAGTCAACGGCAGCTCCGGCAAAAATAGGAAGTACCCATTTAATCAATCCAAAAAGCGCCATTTTGAGCATGAGTGCTGAAAGCAACATAGTTCCGGCAATAGGAGCCTTGGTATAGGTTTCGGCTTGCCAAGTATGGAAAGGAAAAAGTGGGATTTTAATCGCGAAAGCTAGAAGGAAACCACCCATTAGAAAAATGCCAGTGCTACCAAGTTGGTTGAGGTCTGCAGCTAGAAGAGCTTCATAGCTTTGCTGATTGGTGATGTGCATGAGTCCGATAACAGACAACAACATGGCCAATGACCCTAAAAGGGTATATAAGAAAAACTGTATGAGCGCTCTTTGTTTTTCAAAAGCACCAAACCAAAAAAGGATCAGAAATACAGGTAACAACGTGAGTTCCCAAAAAAGGTAAAAACCGAGTATGCTGTTACTAGTAAATAGGCCAATTAAGCCAAATTGCATTAAGAGCGTGAGTGCGGTGAAACGCGTTTCGTGAACAATGCTTCTTTGGAAATTGGCCAGAAAAATCAAGAAAATAACTGCATTTGTCAAGAGAACCATTGTAAAACCAAGGCTGTCAAGAGAAAAGCGAACCGTGCTAAGGCCGAAATCATAATAGAGAGTAGAGGTCGCGTCAAATACACTCAATTGAAAGATGCTCCAAGCCAAAGTAGCAAAACTGCTCACAAGACCTACAATGCGGGTAATGGAACTTGGTAGCAACCAAGCGAGCAAACTAAAAGCGAGTGGGAGTAAGATAATTAGTGCCAAACCGAGATTTTTAAAATGTAATAACTAACAAATAAGATGACGCCAAGGACCATCCAAAATAAATAGGAACTGAGTAAACCGTTTTGCCATTTGCGCGTTTGTGCAGCAGTATTGACTACGCTATCGGCCAACGCATAAACACCATTTCGCAAAATTTGAACATCGAATACAGATGCAACAAATTGTGAAAGTTTCAGTAATGGTTGAACAAATACAGAATCGTATATTTCGTCGATGTAAAGTTTTTTTGCAGACAAGGTTTCCCAAGCGTTCATTTGATCGTCTGGTTTGGCGAGTGCACCGTTCTTTGCATAATTGCGCAAGGCCCAAACAAGTACAACAATCGCAATCAAGCTTGCAAATACCATTAAACCAATTGACGTATTGAAATCAAGATGTGCGTTATGTACTTCTGATAAACCAAAAGTGCCATTGCTTAAATAATGATCAAACCAATGTGCTGCACCATGAAAGAACAGTCCAGGTAGGTTCAATACACCGCCAAATACGGAAAGGACCGCTAAAATCATAAGTGGAAGCGTCATGGATAAACCGCTTTCGTGCACTTTTGATTTTAAAGCATCTCCACCTCTGAATGCGCCATGAAACGTTAAAAAATAAAGGCGGAACATATAAACTGCGGTTAATGTGACGGCCACAACAAGTACAGCGTATACAGCAGGGTTGTGATGTAAGGCTTGAGCTAATATTTCATCTTTGGAGTAAAATCCTGATAAAAATGGAATGCCAGCTATAGCCATTGTTCCGATGAGAAAAGTAAGATGCGTTATAGGCATGAGCTTAGCCAAACCTCCCATTTTTCTGATGTCTTGTTCTTCGTGCATGCCGTGAATGACAGACCCTGAACCCAAGAAAAGCAAAGCTTTAAAGAAAGCGTGAGTGGTAACGTGAAATAGAGCCACGGTGTAGGCACCAAAACCCAATGCTACAAACATAAGGCCGAGTTGCGATACAGTGGAATAGGCGAGTACCTTTTTGATATCATTCTGGCGCAAAGCCATGAATGCTGCCACTAAAGTGGTTGCTAGACCTATATAGAGGATGATATCTTTGGTGAGTGGTGCTAATTCGAACAAAAAGTTAGAACGGACGGTAAGGTAAATACCGGCTGTAACCATAGTTGCGGCATGTATGAGCGCCGATACAGGAGTTGGCCCTGCCATAGCGTCTGGCAACCATGTAAATAACGGAATTTGAGCACTTTTACCAGTTGCAGCTATAAATAAACAAAGAGTTATTAAAAACATAGCACCACCTTGTAAAGCTGGTTGTGTACTTAAAGCCAATCCTATTTTCTGAAATTCTAGGGTTCCGAACTGGCCAATGAGCATAAAGAGCCCAATTAGTAAACCGGCATCACCGATTCTGTTCATGATGAATGCTTTTCTAGCGGCTAGACTATTAGCTGTACCTTTTTGAAGGTCGCTGTAATGAAAACCAATCAGTAAATAAGAGCACATACCGACACCTTCCCAACCAAAGAAAAGAACAAAATAGTTAGATCCTAATACCAACAGTAACATCGAAAAGATGAACAGGTTGAGGTATGTAAAAAATTTATGATACCCTTCATCATGACTCATGTAACCCATCGAAAATAAATGAATCAAGGAACCAATTCCGGTAATGATGAGTGTCATCCAAACTGAAAGTGCATCAATTTGGAAAGAAGCATTTATTTGTGTGTTTTGGAAATTGATGATTTCAAATAGGTTGACAATTTGTATGCCGTCAAGCCCATTGAAAAGGGTAAGCGCCAAAAGAAAGGCAAGGAATACAGCACTCGTGGCAAGCCCACCAACGATCACTTTAGGAAGCTGTTTGCCAAAAACACCATTGATAACAAAACCAATCAATGGCAAAGCTAGAATGAAAATAAGCGTCAAGTCTTTGGCCATGATTAATTTTTTAATTGGTTAAACATATCGATGTCGATTGATTTGAGGTTGCGGTATGCCATGATGATGATTGAAAGCCCCACGGTTGCCTCAGCTGCGGCCACAACCATCGTGAAAAACACGAAAATTTGAGCATCTCCACTTCCGTAATAAGTGGAAAAAGTAACCAACATTAAGTTAACAGCATTGAGCATTAGTTCAATACACATGAGTAATACGATCATGTTTTTGCGAGTCATGGCACCTATTGCACCAATTGTAAATAGCGCAAAAGCTACAAATAAGAAGAAATCGAGAGAAGTCCCGATGCTATTGGCTGCTTGCATATTATTCAATGATTTGTTTTTCGCGTTTGGCAAGGAGAATAGCTCCGACCATTGCAGCGATAAATAAAATAGAAGTGATTTCAAAAGCAACGATGTACTTAGAAAACAAAAGATTTCCCAGTTCTTTGACCAAACCAATTGAGCTGTCTTGGGAACGGTAATTTTGACCAAGAATTAAAGAATCTTTGAGTGCAGTGATGAGCACCAAAAATAAACTACCTCCTGCTATCAAAGCTGCAAGTTGGGCACTGCGATTTGTTACGGGTTCAACTTCTTTGTTGAGGTTAAGAAGCATCAGTACGAACAAGAAAAGTACCATAATTGCGCCGGCATAGACAATCATGTTGACGATCGCTAAAAATTGGGCGTTCATCATGATATACATGGAAGTTACAAAAAAGAAGGTGACGACTAAGTAGATGACACTGCGTACAGGGTGTTTGCTTAAAATTACCATCAAGGCAGAGGCAATAGTAAGACTTCCGAGAATGATAGAGATGACTTGTAAACTCATGATTGAGAGCGTTTTCCGGTGTGTTGTCTTTTGGTGATGTCAATGCGCTGATCAAGAGATTCAACCAATACATCTTTGCCATAAATGAAATTATCGCGTTCAAAATAGGTAGGAACCAAACGATCTGTTAAAAATATGGCCTCTTTCGGACAAGCTTCTTCACAAAGACCACAAAAAATACAACGCAACATGTTGATATCGTAGGTAGCGGCATATTTTTCCTCGCGATACAAATTTTCTTCACCTCGCTGACGCTCGGCAGAAGTCATGGTAATCGCCTCTGCTGGGCATGCCACCGCACATAAACCGCAGGCTGTACAATTCTCGCGGCCTTGTTCGTCGCGTTTCAAGACATGTTGACCACGGTATACTGGTGCAAATTCACGTGTTTCTTCTGGATATTTTACGGTTTTTCTTTTGCGCAACATATGCTTGAATGTGGTGATCATTCCGCTGATAATAGCTGGCAAATAAATCTTTTCCCATAGGGTCATGGGTTTGTCAGAAACTACTTTTTTTCTATTGGTTAGACTTTCCATCATTTCTATTCAAATTAAAACCATCCGTTTTGGTAAGCAATCACGATTCCAGTGATTAATAAGTTAATCAAGGAAAGCGGCAGTAGTGTTTTCCAACCGAGATGCATGAGTTGGTCAAAGCGAAAACGTGGGATAGTCCAGCGAATCCACATGATAACGAAAATAAAGAGGAAAATTTTGATTGCAAATGCAAGTATGCAAAGTATCGCTAGTGTGTTTCCACTGAAATTACTCATGCCAGGGAAGTTGTACCCGCCAAAGAATAAGATGGACATAATGGCCGAAGAAACAAACATAGCGGTGTATTCTGAAAATAAATACAATCCAAGTTTCATAGAGCTATATTCAGTATGATAACCACCTACAAGCTCGGATTCGCATTCTGGTAAATCAAAAGGTGCTCTGTTCAATTCGGCAAGCGCACAAATAAAGAAGATCAAAAAAGCCAAAGGTTGGTAAAAGATATTCCAAACATCTTTCTGACCTTCAACGATATCTTTCAAACTCAAAGAGCCTGATAACAAGACAATCGTAATGGCCGCTACCCCCATTGCTAATTCGTAGGAAATCATTTGCGAACTCGCACGGATTGCCCCGTAAAGCGAATATTTATTGTTTGAGGCCCATCCACCGATCATGATGCCATAAACACCAATTGAAATAACCCCAAAAACATAAAGGATTCCAATATTGATATCGGCAACTTGAAGCGTGATGTCGCGTCCGAAAAGATTCAGGGTTGGTCCCCATGGAATTACGGCACTGGTAATGAGCGCTGTAAACATTGCCAAACCAGGGCCAATAATAAATAACCACTTGTCTGCTTTAGCGGGGATAAAATCTTCTTTTAGAAACATTTTAACACCATCTGCGATGGGTTGAAGGATACCAAAGGGCCCAGCGCGGTCTGGCCCAACGCGGTCTTGGATCCAGGCAGCTAATTTGCGTTCAAAGTAAGTCATGTAGGCTGCAGCACCCAATGAAACAAGAAAAAGCAAGACAACTAGAATTGATTTTTCGATGAGTAGAGCAGTATCCATTAGCGAAGCAATTGAGGATTTTGGTCATTTTTAGTGGCGTATTTCCCTTGAGAAATTACCGAATGACGATCGATTTTTCTAGGACCAATGATGTTCCATTTGCTGGTATCTTTTTTGTCAAAACGACAGTCGTTGCAAATCCAGGCTGTTTTGTCGTCAATGGTTTCAACCTCGCCGTATTTGTCTTTGCGGGCTGTTACGCGGTAAATTTCATTGCCAAACATCCATAGAACGGCCTTGCCAGAACATTTTTCACAAGCACATTCAGCCTCCATTGGTTTTAAAAACCAAACTCTTGATTTGAAGCGGAAAGTTTTATCAGTAAGTGCACCCACAGGGCAAACATCAATCATGTTGCCAGAGAAGTCGTTTTCAATGGCATTTTCAATGTAAGTTGAGATTTCAGCGTGCTCCCCACGGTGTAAAACCCCATGAACTCGTGAATCTGTGAGTTGATTGGCCACGTGCACACAACGGTAGCATAAAATGCAGCGGTTCATGTGCAATTTAATTTTGTTGCCAATTTCTATTGGGGCATAAGTACGGCGATCTTCACGAAAACGCGTTTTAGCAGATCCGTGTTCGTAGCCAAGATCTTGCAAATGACATTCTCCAGCTTGGTCACAAACAGGGCAATCGAGCGGATGATTGATCAATAAAAATTCAACAACACCTCCACGATTATCGTGTACGCGTTGAGAAGTTTTGTTTTTGACAATCATGCCGTCCATGACTTGTGTAGAACAAGATGCGACTAATTTAGGCATTGGGCGTGGGTCAGCAGCAGAACCTGCGGCTACTTCAACCAAACAGGTACGACATTTTCCACCTGTACCAGGTAATTTGCTGTAATAACACATGGCAGGTGGCACGAGATCGCCACCAGCTTGTCGGGCAGCATTCAAGATAGTTGTTCCTGGTGCTACTTCAATTTCGACATCGTCAATTGTTACTTTTATCATAAGACTATGCTTCAAGCGGTGTTTGGATTAAACCATAATTTCTTGTCTGCGCCTCTTGTGGAGACTTCACGTGCCATTCGAACTCTTCGCGGAAATGGCGAATAGCAGCGGCAACGGGCCACGCAGCAGCATCGCCTAACGGACAAATGGTGTTGCCTTCTATTTTTTTGTTGATTTCTTCGAGTAAACTGATGTCTTCGAGGGTGCCAGCACCGTGTTCTAGACGGTAAAGTACTTTTTCCATCCAGCCAGTCCCTTCACGACATGGCGAACATTGACCACAAGACTCATGGGCGTAGAATCTGGCAAAGTTCCATGTGTTTCTGACGATACATTGGTCTTCGTCAAAAACCACAAAGCCACCAGAACCCAACATGGAACCAGTTGCAAAACCACCATCTGCTAAACTTTCGTAAGTCATGAGACGTTGGTCACCGTTGGCGGTTTTGGTCACTAAGAAATGCGGCAAAATAGGTACTGATGAACCTCCTGGTATACACGCCTTTAGTTTTTTGCCATTGGCAATACCGCGGCAGTAGTCGTCACCGTAGATAAATTCTTCGACTGAAAGCCCAAGTTCGATTTCATATACCCCTGGTCTGACTAAATTTCCACTCGCGGAGATGAGTTTTGTACCAGTTGATCTTTCGATACCAATTGAAGCATAAGCCTCGCCACCATGATTGACAATCGGAACAACTGCTGCGATTGATTCGACGTTATTGACAACTGTAGGATTACCCCAGAGTCCTTTGACTGCTGGGAAAGGTGGTTTCATGCGTGGATTACCGCGTTTGCCTTCTAAAGACTCTAGTAGCGCGGTTTCTTCGCCACAAATATAAGCGCCACCTCCTGCCGTCACGACGAGGTCGAGGTCGTAGCCTGAACCTAAAATATTTTTTCCGAGCATGCCGTTGGCATAGGCTTCGGCAATTGCTTTTTCTAGGATGCGAAGCACAAACATGAATTCGCCGCGGATATAGATATAAGAACGACGTGCACCAAGGGCATAACTAGAAGTGATCATCCCTTCAATGAGAAGGTGAGGGATTTTCTCCATGAGGTAGCGGTCCTTGAAAGTTCCAGGCTCAGATTCGTCGGCATTGCAAACCAAGTGTCTTTCTACTCCTTCTGGTTTGGCCAAGAAAGACCATTTCATTCCTGTTGGAAATCCGGCCCCACCTCGACCTCGCAGGCCTGATTTTTTCACTTCTTCTACGACATCGTCAGGACTCATGGTTTTGAGTGCTTTTTCAACGGAGGCGTAGCCACCATGCTTGCGGTATACTTCATAAGAAGCAATACCTGGCACATTAGCGTGTTCTAAAAGTAGTTTTTTCGCCATTTTGATTAAGATTGAGAAGCGTCGCGCATGGCGTCGAGTAATTCGTTTACTTTTTCTTTAGTGAGGTGCTCATAAAATTTGTATTTGCACATCAGCATTGGGCCATAACCACAGGCACCAAGACATTCGACAGTTTTCAAGGTAAACATACCGTCTTTAGAGGTTTCGCCTACTTTGATATCGAGTTTTTGTTCAATGTAAGAGATGATGTCGTCAGAGCCCACCAATTGGCATGGTCCGGTTCTGCAAACTTCTAATACATTCTTGCCAACAGGGTCTAGGTGAAACATGGTATAAAATGTGGCCACCTCGTATACCTCTATGGGTTGAATTTCTAAAATTTGAGCAACGCGATTCATCGCACCAACACTTACCCATCCGAATTCTTCTTGAACGAAGTGTAAGATGCGTAGAATGGCGCTTTTTTGTTTTCCTGCCGGAAACAAATCAATCACGCGTTGAATTTCAGTCATGGTATGTGCACTGAAATCTATCGGTGCTTCATTTACTGCTTGTGGATTCTCTGCTTTCATGTTAGGCGTCTAGTTCTCCGGCAATGACATTGATGCTACTGAGCGTTAAAACGGCATCAGATATGGGCATTCCTTTGATCATTTCTGGATATGCTTGGTAATAAATAAAACAAGGTCTTCTGAATTGGAGTCTGTAGGGTGTGCGTCCTCCATCAGAAATTAGGTAGTAACCTAATTCGCCGTTTCCTCCTTCAACTGAGTGATAAACTTCACCGGCTGGAATTTCGGTTTCACCCATAATGATTTTAAAGTGGTAGATGAGTGCCTCCATGTTGTTGTAAACATCGGCTTTAGCTGGTAGGTAAAAATCAGGCAGGTCCGCTTTGTAGTCTCCTTCAGGTAGGTTATTGTAGGCTTGCTCAATGATGCGCAAACTTTGGCGGATTTCTTCTTGACGTACCATGAAACGGTCATAGGTATCGCCGTTTACGCCAACAGGGATGATAAAATCAAAATCTTCGTAAGAAGAATAGGGGCTCATGACACGCACATCGTAGTCAACACCAGCTGCACGTAAGTTTGGGCCAGAAAACGAGTACGATAGTGCGCGCTCCGCAGAAATTGGACCTGCACCTTTGGTGCGGTCCATAAAGATGCGGTTACGTGCCAACATGCTATCGAATTCTTCAAAAGCTTTAGGGAAAGTTTTTAAGAATGATTTGAGTTTCTGGTGAAAAACCGGTGTAAAATCGCGTTCAAAACCTCCGATGCGTCCCATGTTGGTTGTGAGGCGCGCGCCACTTAATTCTTCATAGAGTTCGTAAATTTTTTCTCGCTCTGAAAACGGATAAAAGAAAGAGGTGAGAGCTCCGGCATCGACACCGATAACTGAATTACAAATGAGGTGATCGGCAATGCGGGCTAATTCCATGATGATCACGCGCATGTACTGAACGCGTTTTGGAATATCAACTCCAATTAACTTTTCAACGGTCATTTCCCAACCAATGTTATTGATAGGGCTTGAACAATAATTGAGACGGTCAGTGATGGGTGTAATTTGGTTATAAGGGCGACGTTCTGCAAGTTTTTCGAAAGCGCGGTGTATATAACCAACAGTTTGCTCAGAGGAAATGATTTTTTCACCATCAACTTTCAAAATATTTTGAAAGATACCGTGGGTAGATGGGTGGGTAGGGCCAAAGTTTATAGTGGCAATGTTTGCAGGATCAGCTTGCTGCAATACGTCTTTTAATGCTTCGCTCATATTTCGTTGGTATTGCGTCCGAAAAATCTGTCGTCTTTGTCTTCTCTGGTTGCATCCTCCAGCACATATTCTTTACGCATCGGGAAGTAATCCATGTCATCCATGTTTAAAATACGACGGAGGTCAGGATGGCCATTGAAGTCAATGCCGTAGAAGTCATAGGTTTCTCGCTCCATCCAGTTGGCACCGGCAAAAAGATCTGTGATGCTCGCAATTTGAAGCGCATCTTTGGCTAAGTAACCTTTGATACGCAAACGCAAATTGTTTTTCCAAGAGTGCAACTGATAGACAACTGCAAATTCTCGGTTTGCGTTTTCTGGGTAATGAATCCCGGCAATGTTGGTCAGGTAATTCACACTCAAGGTTGGGTGAGCTTGCAGCCAAGCAATTGTTTGGTGAATTTTGTCGGGTTCAATTTCTACATTGAGCATACCATATGCTTCTTCGTGGGCTAAAACTGCAGTACCAAATTCAGCTTGAATGGCGCTTAAAAAGTCGTGGTTATTGAGCTTCTCCATTTTGGTCGATATCGATTTGGTAAGTACCTAGCAAATGCTTGTATTCTTCAGAATAGCGTCTGCGATTAGATTCTTTTTTGACGAGTTCATGGATATTCATGACACCTTCAATGATTTGTTCTGGTCTTGGCGGACACCCAGGTACATATACGTCAACAGGAATGATGCGGTCGATCCCTTGAAGAACAGAATAGGTGTCAAAGATACCTCCAGAGGAAGCGCAAGCCCCTACTGAAAGCACCCACTTTGGCTCAGCCATTTGCTCATAAACACGCTTGAGGACTGGCCCTAGTTTTTTTGAGATGGTGCCAGCTACTATGAGTAAGTCGGCTTGGCGCGGCGTAAACGACATGCGTTCCATTCCAAAACGAGAGAGGTCATAGGCACTACCCATGGTAGCCATGAATTCAATGCCGCAACAAGAGGTCGCAAATGGCAAAGGCCAAACTGAGTTGGCACGTGCTAAAGCAATGGCTTTATCGAGAGTAGTGAGCTGATAACCCTCACCATTGATGGTTTCGAGGTCTTCTATTTTTCCCATTCTAATGCTCCTTTTTTATAGATATAGTAAAATCCGGTCAAGAAAAAACCGACAAACATAATGACGGCCAATAAGCCTTCTAATTTGAGTTCATAGAAATTGACTGCGTATGGGTAGAAGAAAATTACTTCTACGTCAAATAATACAAAAAGAATGGCAGTCATGAAGTAGCGAATAGATACCGGAAAACGTGCGTTTCCTTGTGCGTCAATACCACACTCAAAATTGTCGTCTTTCTTAGTAGAACTGATTCTTGGGGTAAGTTTATGTGTGACAATTAAGGTAAAAATGACAAATGCTGCAGCCACTGCAATTTGCATAAGGAGTGGCAGGTAATTAGCGCTTGAAGCTGCGTCCATGGTATGAAATTTAATTTCGTAACAAATGTTACAGTACTTGGTTTGATTTGCGCCACAAATTTACTCATTACCTTTATTTAAACATAAAAAAAGCCGAGAAATTCTTCCCGGCTTCTAATTTAGAATGCTTTTATATTAGTTAAACTTGACGCGAAGTCCGAAATTGGAAATTCCACCAGCGCTGAATGTAGTCCCAAGACCCGAAATTTGACTGATATTCAGACCTGGTCGCATTTCCACATAAAGGTGGAAAGGTTTCCAAAAGTCACGTTTTTTACCAACTTGGAAATCGATACCTAGTGGCGCATAAATACCAACTCCGATACCACCGTTATTTTCAAAAGTTTCTTCTTGATGCTCGCCTCCCGAATACATGATATAATCATTAAATAAGCCGTAAAATTGAGAATCACCATTCGGAGAAACGCTATGATGGATGGTGGTTAGACCATTGTAGCTCAAACCAATATTTGCGCCGATACCGCCATAAATGCTCCAGCGTTTTTCGCCGTTGAGTCTAAAAATGAGTGAGGCATCGAGTCTGAGTTGCTCTTGTGAATAGCGCGCATTGTAGCTGTGTGTACTAAAAGAGTCAATAAAAAACTGTTCCCCGGTTTGTGAGCTAGTGAGCGTATCCACAGTAAAAGATTCTGTGTATGAACCACCATAAGAAAGCGCTGATCCTTGGTTAATATGAGTTAAACCAACGCGCAACGTTGCATTTGGAAGTTTGTCCAATTGAAGACCGGCACTTAAAGTTTGCGCCTGTCCAGGTAAATTGAAATTGAAAAAAGGGTTGTTTTGATAAAGACTGAGGTCTTGCTGCAAAATACTGGACTGCGGAGCAAGCGTTTGAAAATCTGCTAAACTGCCTTTAGACTGATTGAAAAAAGCACCAGACTGCAAATACATTTCAGTGATTTTTACTTGTGCATTTAGCTTCGCACTCATTAATAAGAGGGCTCCGAAAATAAAATTCTTGTACATATGATTCTTTTATTTTTTAGTTCGATCAACAACGACGAATTCCATGTTATATTGTTACACTTCTTCTTTAATTGCTGATGAGAAAATCTAAAGCTCTTTATTTCTGTAATTTATTCCACATTTAAAAGAAACGATCTTTTGCGCTCATTGTCATTTGTGAGACGTAAAATGTAGGTGCCCTGTGACAACTCACGAATATCAATCAATTCAGCTGCAGTGATCTGGCCTGTTTTTAATACTTTTCCATTGCTTTGATAAAGTTCAAAGTTCAAATTTCCTTCATTGTTTTTCACTGAAAATTCTTTTTGCGCTGGGTTAGGGTAAATGAGCCAATCGTTGTCAGGGTTAACAATGTTGGTTTGGGCAGTAAAGTCGGGATTGAAGTCAACACCTCCAAATCCATTGATGATCCAATTGGACGGGTCGATATAAATGCCACCTTGCACGATGCCTAAATTGGGAATAACGAATTGCGCATTATTGGCTTGAATATCAAAGCGAATGAGCGTGTCGGGTTGCGCTTGGCGCGAAATTCGTAAATCGACAGGATTCGTAAAAACTGGTGTGATATTCGGCATTGAAACCACGTGATTGATCTGTAAGTGTAAATCTGTACCAACTTGATTCCAAACGACATCATAGGTCGGAAATCCTTCGCCGAAATACCATTGCTCAAAAAATGCATCGAGGTTAACAGCACAGAAGTTGGCCATAAAGTTTTTAAAATCGAGGCCTGTAGCTGTTCCGTTTGTATAAAATTGCTGAAAAGCGCGTAGGCCATCAAAGAAAAGACTGTCGTTGTTGATTAAATACCTGATAGAATGAATAATAGCAGCACCCTTGTCGTATGTCAGTCTGCCATTGAATATACGCGCCTCGTTGAGTGAATCCAGCACCCAAACGCTTCCGCCGGCCTGGTTCATGACGCTTTGGTGCACTTGCTGCATATGGTTGACTTGTTGTCCTGGATACAGATTTGCCAACATCAAGTATTCGCTATAGGAAGCAAAGCCTTCATTGAGCCAGATGTCACACCACGAGGCGCAGGTGACATTGTTACCCCACCATTGATGGGCCAATTCATGGGAAGTTAAAGTTTTTTCAAATAATCCTTGCGTGGTCATGGTTTGATGTTCCATGCCGCCCCCAATAGGAGCCATGCAATGTCCGTATTTTTCGTCGGCAAAAGGGTAGGGCCCATAAAGTTGGGCGTAGAGTTCCATGAAATCGACTGTTTCGTTGATTTCATCGACAAAATAGGGTAGTGTGTTTGGGTTGTTATAGATAAAGTTTTGAATCAAAACAGGAGCACTGGCACCCACAGGATTTGCGTAAATGCTGTAATCGATGTATTTAGCAACTGAAACCGAAATCAAGTAATAATCAATCGGGTGTCTGTGTTTCCATTCAAATCTTTTGTAACCGTTAGGAAGCGTCACTACATTTTCCAAGACCCCATTTGAACCGGCCATCAAGGTGTCCGGAACGGTGATATGCACTGCGCAAGAGTCTGCTTTATCTGTGAGGCTTTGCTTCACTGCAAACCATTCGTAGGCTGAAAAAGGTTCTGACAACGACCACACAACTTTGTTTGACCAAGTATTTGAAGTGCCGGCACTAAGCCCGCTTCCACCTAAAGGATTTGTTTGTGCTGTTGGCGGATTACCAGCATATTGAATTTCTAAGATAAATGCCTCGTTGGGATTGGCATCAACTGGTATTTTAACTCTATTCGAAATTCTGTTGTAATTAGCAACTAAACCATTTACTTTGACCTGACTGATATTTAATGTTTCAAACAATTCTATCAGCGCTGTATCCAATTGAACCAATGCGGTGGCATGAATCTCGACTTTCCCAGCGAGATACGTTGAGGTGTTGGTCATGTTTAGATCTAAGAAGTAGTATCTTACGTCATACATTTCCGTTTGGGCAATCTCAGCAACACTTAAAGAAGCACTTTTGATGGCGTTGACTTGAGTTCTGCCTTTGAGTTCTCGGCACGATAATTGCGTATCTTGTGCAACACTTTTTGTGTAAAATATCAAAAATAAAACGAGCAATTGTACGATTCGAAATCTAGGCATGATGATTATTTTACACGAAGTTATGTATTCTTTTTTGTAACTTTGAATATGCGTGTTTGGGCTGTGGTTCTTGCTGTTTACTTTTTGTTGCTTTCATTAGCACCAAACTGGCAGGGGCTTGAGTTTTTCAAAACAGATGCCCTCCTTACGCATTATGCTGCTTATCAAAAAGAAGCCAAGGACCCAAGTTTCATTACCTTTATTCAAGAACACTACATCCAACAATTCTCTGAGCCTCATTCAGAGCACCGAGAATTACCTTTCAAATCAACAACCCAACAAACAGTACAATTTTACTATCAAGAATTTACGCCAATACAAACTTCTTGTGCTGAAACTTGCCTGGAAAACATTCAAGAGCGCAATCATGTTGCTCCTCAAAATGTAGTCGTCAATGACTACTTTCATTTTTGGCATCCGCCTCAATTGTCATAAAGAAACGTCGCTTAGTTCTTTATTATAATTGAAATTTTTATGTTAAATCGCATCATTCATTGGTCGATACACAACAAACTCATTGTTGCTGTCTTGACACTCGGACTCATCGTTTGGGGCTTATTTTCACTCAGTCAGTTACCCATAGATGCCGTTCCGGACATTACCAATAATCAGGTTCAAATCGTGACCCAAGCACCTGCTGCTAGTGCCACAGATATTGAACGATTCGTAACTTTTCCGGTTGAACAAACCATGGCCACTATACCCGGCATTGAAGAAATCCGCTCTTTTAGCCGTTTTGGTCTGAGTGTAGTAACCGTTGTTTTCACCGAACAAACCGATATCTATTGGGCGCGCCAGCAAGTACAAGAGCGCCTTTCTGAGGCCAAAAATAGTATCCCCGCTGGTTTCGGAGATCCTTCAATGGCACCCCTCAGTACAGGGCTTGGAGAAATATATCAATACACCCTCAGAGCTAAACCAGGCTTTGAAAAAAAATTCTCACCTGCCGAATTACGCACCATTCAAGACTGGATCATTAGAAGGCAACTGCTAGGTGTAAAAGGGGTGGCAGATGTCAGTGGTTTTGGTGGCGAACTCAAAACCTATGAAATTGCCATCAACCCAATTTTACTCAAAGCCCATGAAATCACACTCGACGAAGTGTTTAAAGCAGTAGAGGCGAATAATCAAAATACAGGTGGTGCCTATTTAGAAAGGCAAAACATGACTACCTATATCAGGACAGAAGGATTGATCAATCAAATGTCTGATATCGAACAAATTCAAATCAATCATCCGAGTGCAGAGACGCCAATCTACATTAGAGATGTAGCAAAGGTGGCTTATGGTGCTCAAATTCGATACGGTGCACTAACCATTGACGACAAAGGTGAAGCGGTAGGGGGTATCGTCCTTATGCTTAAGGGTGCTAACTCTTCAGAAGTCATTGATTTAGTCAAGCAACGCGTGGCTCAAATAGAAAAAAACTTACCTGAGGGTGTTGAGCTCAATGTCTACCTCGACCGAACAAATTTAGTCAACAGAGCCATCAATACAGTCAGTAACAACTTGATTGAAGGTGCCTTGATTGTCATTTTCGTACTCGTATTGCTTTTAGGTAACCTGAGGGCGGGTCTTATTGTAGCGTCGGTCATTCCTTTGGCCATGCTTTTTGCAATTGCACTCATGAATATTTTTGGTGTTTCCGGAAATCTAATGTCTCTAGGGGCACTAGATTTCGGGCTCATTATTGACGGCGCTGTCATCATTGTAGAATCTACTTTGCATCTATTGCAGCACAAGAAAAAAGGCCAGCTTTCTCAAGACGAAATGAATACTGAAGTATATCATTCAGCTGCCAAATTCAGTAAGAGTGCTGTCTTCGGACAAGTCATTATTTTGGTGGTTTATTTACCAATTTTAGCACTTGCAGGCATCGAAGGTAAAATGTTCAGGCCTATGGCACAAACCGTCATATTTGCCATTTTCGGAGCACTCATTCTATCCCTGACTTATGTCCCAATGGTTTCTTCTTTGTTTTTATCCAAAAATTTAAAACACAAAGAAGGTTTCAGTGACCGTCTGGTTGCAGCCATCAGCAAACGCTACGCCCCAATGCTTATGTGGGTTTTGCGCAAACAAAAAATAATCATAACAGCTGTTGTGGTGTTATTTATTGTCGCTTTTTCGTTGTTCAGTAAGCTTGG
>JBJTCG010000027.1:0-46943 GCA_046091725.1 Flavobacteriales bacterium
TCCATAAAAGCCCTAGAAAGTTGGCAAATAGACGAAACGCAATATTCGGCTTCGCAAAAGAAATTCATGGCATTTTGGGAGCATATCTCACAGCTGCACAGTGGTTTATTAAAAGCCCTTTCTGAAAAAAGCGCATTCACCAAAGCAATGGCTTACCGCTACTTAGCGGAAAATCCTGCGCTCGTGCTCCCCGAAGATACACACTTTATTTTCGCTGGCTTTAATGCCCTAAGTGGTGCTGAACAACGCATCATTCAGTTTTTGTACAGCCGAAAACAAGCTGACTTTTTCATCGATACAGATGCCTATTATTTCAAGGACAAGCACCATGAAGCCGGAGCCTTTCAGCGCAAGAACCTGACACAATTTGGGCTTTCAGAACCCAAATTTCTGAACGAAAATCTGAGTCATGCCCCCTATCAAGTTCAAGTCATTGAATGTGCCCAACATATTGGACAGGTAAAAGTATTGGCTACACAGCTCAACGCGCTTCAACCCAATGATTGGAGTGAAGTTTTGGTACTACTTGCAGACGAATCTCTGGTACACGCGGCGCTCAGACACATCCCAAAAACAGTTGGGAAAGCAAATATTACACTTGGCTTGCCCTTAGAACAAACTCCAATACGAACCTGGGTTGACCTCTGTTTTCAAGTGCAAGAAAACAAACAAAAATTCAAAACCACAGCACTGTATTACAAAGATTTTCAACGCTTTTGTCATCATGCATTCACGAGTCTTTGTCTCGATCAAAACGCGCTGCTGGCCCTTAGTCAGGCTGAAAAACAAACAGTCAGATACAACCGTGTTTTTCAGCAGATCGCTCAACTCAATTTACAAGGCAACAGCCAAACACTTATTGAATTATTAGCTGCACCTTGGCAACAAAACTGGCTCTTAGCGATCACTCAGCTTCGGCAATTAAATACCCAGTTGCTTGAACTCATACCGCAAGACAACGACTTTGAGCACACCGCAATTCTCACTTTTGAGCAAACTTGCCGTCAGTTCGAAAATTTATTAGCCGAAGGTTACCCTGAGATGACCTTAGGAAGTTTCAAGAAACTCTTTTATCAACACTGGACCAAAGCACATCTGGCTTATCTCGGAAACCCCACAGATGGCCTGCAAATTACTGGATTATTAGAAACGCGCCTACTCGATTTCGAGCACGTGTATGTTCTAGGGATGAATGAAGGCAAACTGCCGCCTACCAATCCGATACAAAGTATTATCCCGATGGACCTCCGGGCCGCTTTTGGCTTACCCAGTAACCGAGATAAACAAGGGATTTTTGCACAACATTTTTACCGCTTATTGCATCAAGCAAAGCAACTGACCTTCACGTACACAAGTGCTAGCGAAGTTTTAGGAAGCAGTGAAAGAAGCCGCTACTTACTGCAATTACAAATGGAGTGGTTGCAAACCAATCCGAACATTCAATGGGAAGAGTATAAATACCAAATTCCGGCGGCCGAAAATAGTGTAGAAAATACCGTAATCGAAAAAACACCTGCCATTTTAGAGCGTATTCAATATTACTTGGCAAATGGTGTTTCAGCCTCTGCACTCAAAAAATATTTAGCCTGCCCACTTGATTTTTACTATCGGTACGTCGTTGAATTTGGAGAGGAAGACGAAGTGGAAGAAGACCTCGCTCAGCATACTTTTGGCTCGCTCATTCATAGTTGTTTAGAAGAACTTTTTAAGCCCTATGCACAACGCGATAAAAACGGCAATTTAGTTCAGCCGGCTCCCGGACCACTTACAGAGAAAGGAGTGTCCCAGATGCTAACGACCTATCCAAAAGAATTAAGGAAGCAATTTCTCAATTATTTTGATCACAACGAACAACTCTTTAGCAGAGGTAAAAATCGCTTGAGTTTTGAAATGGCATTGGACCTTACCGAAGAGATCCTGCGCAAAGAACTCCGTTACATCAAAAGTTTAGACGAGCCGCTCTACATTGAGCAGCTTGAGGGCAGATTCGAACTAGTACTCACATATCAAATCAACGGGCAAGCCATTCCACTCAAATTTGTAGGTTACATTGACCGCATAGATAGAATTGGCAACCATTACCGTGTCATTGATTACAAATCTGGTAAAGTGGAAGCCAAAGATGTCAACATGACCTCCAAAAACGATGCCCTAACCAATTTGTCCGGGACAAAACACGCGCTGCAGTTGAGCCTTTATTGTTTATTCTTTCAGGAGAAATACGGTTTTATACCGCAAGAAGCACGCATTGAATCTTTGATCAATCGAGATGACGATTTTGCGCTCAATATAGATAAATCAAAGGATTTAAAGTCAATTCCAGCAATGGTAAACGAAGGTCTAAGTACATTACTCAGTGAATTACTTGACCCTACCCTGCATTTTGAGCATCAGCCCGATTCTAAATATTGTCAATTCTGTAATTCATAAAAAAACCTGGAGGTTATCCAGGTTTTTCTGCAAGTAATTAAAACCATGAACAAAGGCTGTTCGTCAAGACAGACGACTGACCTTTGATTAGGGTTGCTTAGTATAATTCTAATTTGAGTGCTGAGCGGTAGTCTTTGATTTCTTCGCGATTAATTTTGTGATCAGCGTTTTTAAGAAGATTCAATAAATATAAAAGATTGTCTTGGTCTTCAATTTCAATTGGGTATTCATTTCCTTCTTCATCCTCTTCGTATTGAGCTTCTACATCAAAACATTCGTTTTCAGTGATAAACTCATAAGTAAGACGGAGAACTTTTACTACCAATGGATCTTGTTCAAGTAAAGCCATTTCGCGCAGTTCTTTGAGATCATCGACAAGCGATGGAGCTGTGATGCCTTTTTTTTCTACGGTTTCAATGATTTGTTCCAGTTTTTGATTGGCGCGCAATGTTTTCATCTCTTATAAATTGAATGACAAATTTAGTGCATTTCCCGAAATAAACATCGCAGTGTCCGTAACATTCAATGCTAAAAAGTATTTCAGTACTTGGAAAAGTTATTTTTGTAGTATGGATTTATTGTTCCGAGCTTTCTCAATTGGCCTCATTTTATCAATGATGCCTGGTCCTGTCTTTTTTGTACTGATCGAAAATAGCATCACTAAGGGGATCCGAAGTGCGCTGGCTTTAGACCTCGGCGTATTGATCAGCGATATAGTTTACATTTTACTGGCTGTGTTATTTGTAGAACAAATCAACACACTTTTATCTGGAGAAAACAAACAGCTATTTGATATTGTCGGCGGTTCTATTTTTATTATTTACGGTGTTTTCAATTGGTTCAAAAAGACAAAAATCACCACTGGAAATGCAGAGCTAGCTGAGGTTACAGAAAAATTTCATCTTAAAGAAAGTCAAGACCCCAAAAGAAATTTAGGTCTCAGTATTGCAAAAGGGTTCCTTCTCAACTTTGCCAATCCATTGGTTATCTTTTACTGGCTAAGTGTTGCCTCAGTAGCCAAAAGAGAAAGCACCGACGATAGCAACAGCATGTTGTTTTTATTTCTTGGCACCATATTGCTTACCTTTTTTAGCTTTGATATCCTCAAGATTTTCACAGCTAAAAAAATTAAAAACTTCGTCAATGAACGCATGCTGACTTTCTTGAACAAAGTGATCGGCGTACTTTTCGTGGCGTTCGGCCTCTTTTTCATGTTTCGGTTTATGTTTCGTTAAATGCTCACAACCATGAGATTACTGCTAGTCTTATTTGCGTTTATCGCCACTGGATATGCCCAAGATTTTAAAATCTTAAAAGAGAATCTTTCTCCTCGGGTAAAACTTTATTGGGATGTACAAAACAAGCATGTACAAGGAATTGGTTCGTATTATGTTGGTGTCGTGAAGCCAAGTGTCAATGAAAAGCACGGAAAGTGGCAATTTTTCACTTATGATGGCATTCTTGAAGAAGAAGCGTTTTATTACCGCAATCGTCTACATGGGAAGCGCGTTTTTTATTATCCCAATAAGCAGGTAAAGCAAGAATCCTATTTCAAATTTAACGTACCCGATTCAACTTACCTTGAATATTCAGAGAATGGCAAACTACAAATTAAAGGTCAGTTCGAGCTGGGAAGCCCAATAGGCATTTGGGAATATTATTATCCTGATGGCAGCCCAAAATCGATTGAAAACGTCAGTAATGACACCATTTATTTGATGGCCTATTGGGAAGAACAATTGCCTCATCGACAAACCATAAAGGATGGCAACGGAAAAATAATTTCTTACTATGTGGATGGTGTAGTCAAAGAATTCTATTCGTTTCAAAACGGACTAAAAACCGGTCCTTTTGAGGAACGAACGGCTAATGGCGTATTATCGGTAGCGGGTGCTTTTAACAATGGAAAAAAAGATGGGATTTGGCAATTCTATCGCTATGACGGTGTGCTTGAAAAACAAGTCGGCTATGCCCAAGATTCGTTGCACGGACTCTATTTAGTGATGTCTTCTGACAAAGATACGTTGACGCATGGGTACTTCGATAAAGGATTAAAAACAGGTGAATGGCGCTGGTTCAATGAAGGGTCTGTGCTGGACATGAAAGGCTATTTTAGCCAAGGAAAACAAGATAGCATTTGGCACTATTATTTTCCAAACGGACAGCTCTCCTATATTGCCCATTACCAACAAGATTTACGCACAGGCACCTGGACATATTACTACCCAAATGGTGCGCTGTATCGAACTGGTAATTATTCACAAGATAAAAGAACTGGGCTCTGGCAAACCTGGTACGAAGATTCTACGCTGCTCATGAGCGGAAACTATAACAACGGTCTAGAAACGGGTGAATGGAAAAATTACTGGGAAAATGGTCGCCTCAAAAATAAATCCACTTTTAAAACAGGAAAACTAGACGGTGCCTGGGTTTCCTATACACCCGATGGGCAAGTCAGCGTAAAGGGTGCGTATCAAGATGGTCTAAAAGTTGGCGAATGGTTGCTTTATTATAGCAATGGCCGACTCAAAGAAAAACAGCACTACAAGATTTTTTCACAAAAGACCCTCAATGAAGGCATTGCCAAAATGGGCTATAAAGAGCAAATCAGTAATTTCCATGGATCTTATGAAGCTTACTCTCACCTTGATTTCCAAATAAAAGAAGTTGGTAAATATAAAAACGGGCAAAAACATGGCACCTGGACCAACTACTACCCTGGTGGCGTTGTCCCAACAATAGTGGCTCAATACCGCGACGGAGAATTAGATGGTGTTTTTAGACAATACGACCGTTATGGTCATCTTGTTTATGAAATTAATTATAGAAATGGTCTCAAGCACGGCGAATTCATCGCGTTTAATGAAAATGGCAAGATCGTGAGCCGCAAGCTATTTAGAAATGGCGAAGAAGTTGGCACCCAACCTAAAGACGGTTTTATTCCGTAACCTTGACCTCGGCAGTCCACTGTTCGATCAAACAAGTCAGCTCAATAAAATCATCTACGCTCAGTTTTTCGGGGCGCTGACTCTCAAATTTGGCAGGTAGCGGGTGGTCTTTGAGTAGTGCTCTTAATGAATTTCGCAGCGTTTTGCGGCGCTGATTGAAAGCCATTTTCACTACTTGAAAATATAGTTTTTCATCACATGGCAAGACATCGCGCTGATTGCGGTCACAACGAATTACGCCACTTTTCACTTTTGGTGGCGGAATAAATACATGCTCATCTACAGTAAAGCAGTATTGGATGTCATAGAAGGTCTGTAGCAATACACTAATAATTCCATACTCTTTCGAACCTGGGCCTTGTGCCACCCTTACTGCAACTTCTTTTTGAAACATCCCCATGATTTGAGGAACCTGATTGCGGTATTCAAGGCATTTAAAAAGAATTTGGGAAGAAATATTGTAAGGAAAATTTCCAACAACGATAAAGGAGTCATCACCAAAAAGCTCAGCTGGGCGCAGGCGCAAAAAGTCGCCAAATAAAATACGCTCCGCATGGTCTGGGTAATGCGCTCTGAGGTAATCAATAGACTCAATATCTACATCTAGGAGCCAGAGATCTATTTCGGGTATTTCCCAAAGATATTTGCTCAAAGCTCCCATACCCGGGCCAATTTCTAAAACTTTTCTGGTGGCGGTTGTCCAGGTAATTTGCTTGGCAATTTTCTGACAAGTACCCGCATCTTTCAAAAAGTGTTGGCCAAGTTGTTTTTTTGGTTTGACACTCATTTATGAAAAGATTTTACAACGTTAAGTGTGGTTCTAAAAGCAGCGAATTTACCCTGATATCGATCGAGATGATCTTTTTGTAAGGCCGGAGCAAAATGCGCTTGATAGTGGTCTAGAGTTGCTTGATCAGGAGCTAAATAAAGTACCGCATAAGTTTTGCCACCGTCTTCTTCTCCATTTACTCTTGAAAGCTTGCATTCCTCGAAGCAGCCAGTTTGCATAACAGCTGGAATGTGCTCGTGTTGCATCCAGCTCAACCAATCGTGCTCGATAGCAGCGTCAATACTTACTGTAACGTTGTATAATACCATGATACAAAGGTAAGCAAAGCCATTGACCAAGAAAAATATGGCGGCTTACGTAAATTCACCAACTGTTAAGATAAATAAATAGTACTTTTACTTTAGAATTTAAATCAAATGCTATGAAAAAACTCATTCTATCTTCTTTATTTACAATGGCTTACTTTGTGTCAATGGCGCAATCATGCACGCCTGGTGCCAACTTCGTAGACTCAACATACGGTGTTTGGCCAGATACCACACAAAACTTCCCGCAAGCTGATCCTAACGTATTCTACTCAACAGATCTTAATTTCAAAGTTCCAGATTCTGTTACCCCTGCAATAGATCCAAGTGGTGCTTTTGTTGGATCAGTAATCCAACAATTTACAGTATCTAACGTCATTGGCTTGCCTCCAGGTTACGACTACGCTTGTAATATCAGCAGTTGCACCTATTTAGGTGGCGGCAATGGTTGCGCAAATATTTATGGTACTACTGATACCGTTGGTGTTTTTCCGATCACTATAGAAGTAACAGCTACTGTACTCATTTCATTATTCCCGGGTCTTCCTCCTACACCCGTAACTCAAGCAGTAACTTTTGACGGTTACCAAATCATGGTCGGTACAAATGGTTTAATCGAAGCAGTAGCAGCACCATTAAGTGTGGTGCCAAATCCAGCATCAGAACTTTTAACGATTAGTGGTTACGCACCAAGTCAAGAAACTATGGTAAGTATTCAGGATCTTTCGGGTAAAACTTATGAATCTAAAAATGCGAGTCAAGTAGAATTGAACTTTGATCTTTCTAGCTTAACAAGTGGAAGTTATATCGTTGTTGTCAAAGACGCCTTCGGCACAAGAACTCAAAAATTTGTCAAATTATAATTTGATCCTTTACGACCAAAAAGATACAAAGGGGGCAATTGCTCCCTTTTTTTGTGGCTATTGATAAAGCCCGCGTTCTTCGATATATCTAAGCACTTTATCGGTCAGTAAAAAACTACAATCTTTTTTGTCGGCTAGCAACGCACGAATTTTACTGGAACTCACACCCAAAACGGGTACATCCGGAACCATTATAATATTTGGATGTTCAGCTCTGGGTTGCTCGTTGCTGAGTTCGCCTGGAGTTAGGGCTCTTGGATAAACGTATAGGCAGTGCTTCGCTAAAATTTGCTCCCAATTGAACCATTTATGAAAATTTCGAAGATTATCTTCTCCGAGTAACAAACTGAAGGTATGTTGCGGGTATTTTTCACAAAAATGAGTCAAAGTCGATATCGTATAATTCGGTTTGGGTAATTGAAACTCGAGATCACTGACATTTAGTCTTGGATAATCCATAACCGCTTCTCTTGACATATCGAGCCGAATATGATCGGCAAGCAGGCTTTCCTTGGCTTTAAGTGGGTTCTGAGGTGTAACAACCAACCAAACTTGATCGAGGTCTGGGTGCTGGGCCATGTAATTGGCAATGATCAAATGCCCCACATGAATGGGGTTAAAAGTGCCAAAAAACAGACCTATTCTCATGATTGTAAAAATTGATCGATGAGTTCTTTGACTTCTTGAATGGCGGTTTGCAAATCATCATTAACCACAACGAAGTCAAATTCGTTTGCACGTTTGATTTCTTCTTGTGCTTTTGCAACACGCATCTGAATTTTATCTGGCGCATCTGTTTGTCTTTTGATCAAGCGCTGCTCTAACACTTCAATACTTGGAGGCTGAATAAAAATAGAGCATACATCTTGTTTCAATAACTCTTTAATTCTGATTCCTCCTACGACATCTACATCGAAAACAACGACTTGACCAGCTGCCCAAATGCGCTCCATTTCAGACTTTAAAGTGCCATAATACATTCCTTGGTATACTTCTTCCCATTCGAAGAAGGCGCCTTCTTGTATTTTTTGTTCAAAGATTTCGGGGCTCAAAAAATAGTAATGAATGCCATCTTGTTCTGCACCTCTGGGGGCCCTAGAACAAGCTGATACTGAAAAAGCCAAACGCGGATCATTGCTCAATAATGCGCTAACGATTGTTGATTTACCGGCGCCGGAAGGTGCTGAAATAACTATGCTTTTGCGCTGACTCATGTTACAAGGAATTGAGCACTTGTTCTTTAATTTTCTCTAGGTGATCTTTCATGTCAACAACCTTTCGTTGAATTTCAGCATGATTGCACTTACTTCCTAAAGTATTGATTTCTCGGCCCATTTCTTGTGCAATGAAACCTAATTTTTTGCCCGATGCCGGCTGTTGCATGGTTTCAACAAAATAGTCTAGGTGTTGCAACAAGCGTTGCTTCTCTTCTGAAATATCGAGCTTTTCTACATAGAATATCATTTCTTGTTCTAAACGATTGACATCTATGCGCGCTTCGTCTATTTGCGACAGCCCTTTTTGAATGCGCTCTTTCACTTGATTGACGCGTTCTTGCTCAAAAGGCGCAACTGCTGATAATAAGTTTTTGATGGCTTCAATATTGGCTACTAAATCTTTGGCAAGAGCCTGCCCTTCTTGGGTCCTGAATGCTTGCAGTTGTTGCGCCGCTTGGCTTACAAGATTCAATACAAATGTACTTTCTGTATCGGTCAAGGCCTCTTGTTGTACCGAAAGTACTTCTGGCATTTTCAAAACAATAGAAAGATAGTCTTGAGTCTGCGCCCCCCAAGATTCATTGAGTGCTTTCAACGACTCGAAATATTGAGTAGCAAGTGCAGTGTTTACCAAATTACTTGCCGATTGATTTTGGCTTTCAATGTAAATACAGAGGTCCATTTTTCCACGCAAGAGCAAATCAGAAACAATGCGTCTAATTTCTGTATCTATGTCACGGTAACTATTCGGCAATTTCACATTGAGGTCGAGACCTTTAGAATTTAGGGAACGAACTTCAACAGAGATTTTTTTATCCTGAAATTGACCATTAGCTTTGCCAAAACCAGTCATGGATTGCAAAACTGATTTTGAAATATCGTATTTATTCATCATCAAGGAGTAAGTCGGCGTCAATGCCTTCGTTTTGTTCTTTCACAAACCAAGCGATTTCACTCATAATTTGTGCTTTTTGATCCGTTTGTGGTGCCTTTTCTTCTAAATATTCCTTCAAAAGAAGTTGTGCTTCAAGTAGCTGAGCTTCTTCGAATGGACCAGTCATGTTTTCTAAAACAGTGAGGCAATCTAAAGCTTCAAGGTAATCACCCTGCGATGCCAACATGACAAAAAATGGCAAATGCTCATCAAAACCCAATTTAGAATTCCAAATTGCTGATAATATCAGTTTTCTAATTTCAGCATCAGGTTCAGTGCCGAGGAAATCTATAAATACCGCGACAGCATCTGTGTCGAGGATGTCTGAAAGAAAGCCAATAATGAGCTGTTGTTTGGCGCGTTCGCTTCCTTTAAGACTTTCAAAAATACTAGGAAGATAGTGCGCTTTGCCTTTTTCCCGAAGGTAATTGAGGGCTTCTGTAACTGAAGGAATGTCATGAAATGTTAGTTTTTGCAACATTTCTAATCCTTTTGCATCGCTTTTTTTAGCTGTACTCATGAGACAAAGTTACGGAATTCAAGTGCCATTTTCTGAAAACCAATGAGCTTCGTGTTACTTTATACAAAGTTTAGTGTTTATAAAAACAAGAAATCGGGCAATTGCCTGCCATAATTCCACTCATCTTTGTAAAAATGACTGAACTCATGAAAAAAACATTAGCCCTATCCATCCTTTGCAGTTTAATTCTTGCTGCTTGCGTACCATCTAAAAAATACAACGAACTTTTAGAGCGCGAAAAAAGCTGTAGTGAAGAACTCGCGAAATACAAAAAAAGTAGCACTGACTATGAAGTGTTGTCAAAGGATCTTCAGTCAAAATACGATCTTGCGGCAAAAGAAGTGAGCAGACTCCGCGGAGACACCAATCAGCTTGGTAATCAAATCCGTTTGATGACCCGAGAACAAGCCACACTTGAGGCCCAATATGAAACACTAGAAAATTCCTTCGATAAACTCAAAAATCTAAGTGCCAAAGAAACGGCTACTTTACAAACAGAACTTGAAGCCAAAACCCGAGAGTTACAGCGCAAAGAGGATGCGCTTCTCAAACTTGACGAAGAGTTAAAAGTAAAACAAGCGCTGTTAATTGAACGTGAGAAACGTGTCAATGAATTAGAAGAAGCCATTCGCAAGAAAGATGCGAAAATTCAATTATTGAAAGCCCGAGTTGCCAACGCACTTAGAAATTTTGAAAACCAGGGTCTTACTGTAGTTCAGAAAAACGGAAAAATCTACGTGAGTTTAGAAGCAAAACTCTTATTTAATTCTGGCTCCACAAAAGTGGAAGAAGAAGGAAAGGCAGCGCTTGTTGAACTTGCCAAAGTATTAGAAACCGAACGCGATTTAGAAATTGTTGTCGAGGGACACACGGATACAGATAAACTCACGAGTAGTGTTTCTCCAAAAAACAACTGGGAACTTTCTGTTCTAAGAGCTACGGCAGTAGTTGAATTAATGTTGGCTAATTCTAAGATGATTCCTGCACAAATAATGGCAGCGGGGCGCAGCGAATATCATCCTGTTGATCCGACCGATAAGTCAAAAAATCGTCGCATCGAAATCATTATTTCTCCGAACCTCAACGAGTTATTCGAAATCATTTCTAACGAATAACATTGACATGCCCCGAAAGGTCTTTGTAGATGCCTTTTTCGATTTCGTAAATTAAATACCAAGTGTAGGTACCTACCTGCACTTGTTGGCCTTCATAGGTGCCATCCCAAACAAAATTGAGTTGTTCTGAGCTGAATATTTCTTCTCCCCATCGATTAAAAATATAGAACCTCGCACTCATTAAACCAATGAATCGGCCAAAGAAATAGTCATTGAGGCCATCTTCATCTGGTGTAAAGGAATTGGGTAAGTAAATGTAGCGTTCAGGAGCAATTGTAATCCATTTGGAAATACTGTCAATACAACCCTTCTCATCGATGGCGGTCAGGGTAATTTCATAAGGCCCGGGTTGCAAGTAGGCGTGGTTGGGGTGCACCAAAAAAGAACTGGAGCCATCACCGAAATCCCAAGTGTAGGTCCAGGCATTTTGAGACGCATTTTCAAATTGAACTGGCAGTCCTTGCATTGGGTCTTGAGTCAGAAAATAAAAATTGGCCTGCGGTTTAACAACCTGTACATAGGCAACAGCAGCCACACTAAAAGTTTGACACTCATCACTGACCTGAACATAATAAGCGCTCGAGTTTTGTGGATTCACAGTAATACTCGAAGTGGTTTCTTGCGTGGACCAAACGTAGTAATAAGACCCATAGCCGCCGCTTGCACTAACTTGTAATGTGACACTATCGCCTGGGCAAATTTCAAAAGGACCATTTGTTTGAACTAAAAGCGGTGGACTTAGAATGGTGTAAGTCATGGAATCCTCGATGATATTGCCGCAATTGTCTGTCACTTTCACGATATAAGTTGTGGTGCTACCTGGATTTGCTAAAATGGAATCTGAGACACCCACCGTAGTATTATTGACCGTCCATAAATAATTATATTGACCAGAACCTCCACTAGCACTTACTCCGATCATCGTTTCAATATAGGGGCATATTTCAGTGATGTCCGGACTTATTTGCAGGCTCAGTGGTTGAAAAACTGGCACTTGTACTTGAATGGTATCATAAGCAGGGCCGCTGCCACAAGCATCTGTTACAGCAACCCAAATAGAGGATGAGCTTGTTGGTGTAAAAGTAATACTAGGGCCTGTTTGGCCGTTACTCCAGGCGTATGTCAAGGGTTGGACACCACCAAGCACTGCGCAATTGATGGTAACAGGATCACCAGGGCAAAGGATGTTGTTTGCGGTAAGTGTCACTTCCATAGGCTGGTTATCTTGGATGAAAAGATCGAGCACAAGGGGCGTAATGTTGCCGCAGGGGTCTGAAATAGGAAAGGTAAGCGTAAGGGTCTCAAGACCTTCAACCTGCGCATCTATTGCTGTTTGAATATTAAAACTAACAGTTGTTTGACCCGGAAGGAAGGTCACGGTTGCGGGCACACCAGAATAATCTTGGCCGTTGGTCGCTGTCCCTGATAGCTGAACTGGTATGGTGATGGTCTGATTCAGATTGGTTTGTCGTTCGAGGGTTACTTCTGCACTGACACAGCCCTCGGCCATCCAAGCCGGATTAGCAAACACTTGCTGAGATAAGGTATAATCGATATCAACTGGCGTTAGTGTAGATAAAGAGTTGGCTTCCAAAAAAATACCGGAATCCCATTGGCCATCCCCGACATCGGCAATCGCAATAATAAGGTGATACGTTTGGCCACATTGCACATGTGAAACTGCTTCGAGCACTTTAGTAAAGCCATCATACTGAATGTATTGCGGACTTTGATTGTAAGGCGCTGAATTACCATCGCCATTATTGACAAAATAAAAAGGGTTAGTGATGGCATTGACGTTATTGATAGATACGACTGCACCATTTGGTAATTTGGCCATATTCTGAAAGCCTGTGATGCCTGGGCCCGAAATAAAAAAGCCAAAAACATCGTTGTAGGTGGTGTTGTTAGGAGGTGCAAATTCAGGGTATTCATCTGAGCCAAATACATATTTGAAGCGGACGGTATCGGCATATGGGATAAAATCAAACTCGAGAATGGCGGCATTGTAAGTTTGGGTTCCGCCGATCGCCTGCGAAAGCAATGGGAAACCACCCATGTTGTTGTCGACACCTGCACCGGGTTGGTCATTTGGACCTTGCGGACCATCGCCATTGGGTAAAGTAGTTCCGGTAGTCATGACGATACCGCTGGTGATACCTAAATTGGTGTTGTTGGCTGTAAATTGCCCAATGGCAACAGGGCTTCCATTGTAGGTGACATTTGAAACTGTAACGCCGTTTCCTAAAAGGATATTCTGGACAAGTCCTTGTGGATTGAGCGAATTATTTGTGACAAGCTGGGCCCAAAACGCTGGGTGTAGCATAAGGCAAAAAAGAGCAAACACAAACTGCTTCAATCGAGACATCAACATTACTACGTAAATACAATCAATTCGTTGTCCAAAAAGGCACTTTTTTGCATAAAAAAAGGATGCCGAAGCATCCTTTTCAAGTATTGTGCCAAAAACAGTTTATTTTTTATCGAAAAATGGCTTCAGGACATACCAAGCCAAGAACGGGAAAAAGTGCATAGGCATGGCATATCCGTAAAAAATAAATTGGTGTAGTTCGCTGGAGTCATCTGTAAAAGTAAAACCGATGACACCAATCAAGCTAGCAGTTGTTATTGCAGCAAAAATTAAGGCGAAAATAAATTCACCGAATGAAGGGATGAACTTCGTGAGCAACCAATGACCTAATGTGGCAAAGATGGTTCCGACCAAGCAAGCAATGAAGATGGCGGCCGTAGGAAATACATTTGAATAATCTTCAAAAAGTTGTTGTTCAAACATTTCGCCGTAGGTATAAGAAACCCCACCTGCTAACAAACCAGAAGACAAAGCCCAAATAATTTTTTTAACCATAATTTTTATTTTTTAATGACTGGAATGGTGGCGGAAATTTTGATGTTATCTGCAACACCTGCATTCTTTTTACCTACTCCAAAATCATTGCGATTCACACTAAATTTAGCAACAAATGTTCCTTTAGAACCTTTTTTAGTAAAAGAAAATGGAATCGACACTTCTTTTTCTTCGCCTTTGATCTCTAATTTACCTACAGCCTTGTACCCTTCTTGGGTTTTTTCAATGCGACTTGAAGTGAATTCAATGTATGGATACTTTTCTGCATCAAACCATTCCTCGGCACGCGCATGCTTGTTTTGCAAACCATTACCTGTATTGATAGAGGCCACTTTGATTTTAAAACTCAATTTTGACTTAGAGAGGTCTGCTTCGTTAAAAATCAAGGAAGTAGCACTCAGTTCGTCAAAAGTTCCGCTTACATCGGGATTCGTGAATGCAACTTTATACCCTTCAGCCAACTTATACTGTTGGGCGGCAAGTTGTGTACTGAGAAAAATAAAGAGAAAGCCAAGAAGATTTTTCATTGTGCTTAGTTTTTAACTACTTCTAAATCTGCCTGTAATTTTACTTCGTCAGAAAGGCCAGGGCTTACTTGACCCATTCCAAATTCAGATCTTTTAACCACACCTGTAACTTGTAGACCCGCTACTGTTGCACCCTGATAATTTTTGCTGTTACCGGTATGAACACCATTCAAGATTACTTTTTTAGTGGTGCCGTGCATGGATAATTCACCTTCAATTACGTAATTGCATTTTGATTTTGGTTCTTCTTTAATTGAAGTGATTTTGAAGCTAATTGCAGGGAATTTTTCAGCATCAAAACAATCTGCTGTGCGCAAGTGGTTATCGCGGGCTTCAATGCCAGTATTTACAGAACCCGCCTCTGCGTTCATTGTAATAGTTGCACCATTGAAATCTTCGTTTGGAGTAGTTACCTCAACATTAAATTTGGTGAAATTTCCGTGAACTTGAGTAATGCCATTGTGGGTAATTGTGAAACCCAAACGAGAATGCGCACCATCTAAAGACCAAAGACCAGCTGAAGTTGCTACGAAAGAAAACAACGCGAATGCGCCTAATAAACCAACAAATAAATTTTTCATGTTTTTAATTTTAGTGAATAATGATTAAACAAATTTATGAACGCAAAGTTGCGTTGAAGCAATTAAAAATTCCGTTGATGTAGGTCAAGGAATTACTTCTCTAGAGAATTTGAAGTGCCTGTAATTTTTCAAAAGCGTCTTTGATATGGCGTATAGGCTCGATAACCAATCTGAGTTTATCCTCTTTTTGTGCCAAACGATAGCCACTTGGCTGCGCTAAAATATTTTGTAAAATACCTTGGAATTGCGGCGTTTCATAGAACGGAGACTGCGGATTGGCAATAAAATGACCCACGAGCTTTTCAGATTTTAAAACCAATCTTTCAAGACCCATTGATTCTGCCAACCACCTCAATTCAAAAGAAAATAAAAGTTCTTTGACTTCTTTTGGAAGCGGACCAAAACGATCGATGAGCTGTTTGCTAAAATCATCAAGCTCGTTCTTGTCTTTGAGGCTATCCATGGCCTGATATAAACTCAATCGTTCGGCAACTTGATTCACATACTGATCCGGAATACGGACTTCCATGTCCGTTTCAAAAATACAATCTTGGACAAAACCATTGAACTGATCACTCACCCGCTCCTCAAACAATTCTTTGTATTCATGCTCGCGGAGTTCTTGCATGGCTTCATTGAGGATTTTCTGGTACATTTCAAAACCGATCTCGGCAATAAAACCACTTTGTTCACCTCCCAACATATTGCCTGCTCCCCGAATATCGAGGTCTTTCATGGCAATATTGAATCCTGAACCCAAGTCTGAAAATTGCACCAAAGCTTCAAGTCGTTTCCGAGCCTCGGAGGTCATGATGCTGAATTTAGGCGCTATCAAATAACAGAATCCTTTTTTATTACTTCGGCCTACCCTGCCTCTTAATTGATGTAAATCACTCAAACCAAACTGATGCGCATCATTAATGATGATTGTATTGGCGTTGGAGATGTCTATTCCTGATTCAATGATTGTTGTCGCAATGAGGACGTCATAAGCACCTTCGATGAAGTCCATCATGACTTTTTCGAGTTGCTTTCCATCCATTTGTCCGTGACCAATACCCACTCTTACTCCCGGGCATAAACGTTGAATCATGCCCGATAATTCTTTGATATTAGAGAGTCGGTTATTGACAAAGAAAACCTGTCCTCCTCTTCCCATTTCATAGGCTATTGCATCCCGAATTTGCTCCTCGTTGAAGGAAATGATTTCAGTCAAAACCGGTTGGCGATTGGGTGGAGGCGTATTAATGATACTGAGGTCACGAGCTCCCATCAAAGAAAATTGCAAGGTTCTAGGGATGGGTGTGGCGGTAAGTGTGAGGGTATCCACGGTGGCTCTTAGCGTTTTGAGTTTGTCTTTAACCGCAACTCCAAATTTTTGTTCTTCGTCGATGATCATTAGGCCGAGGTCTTTGAATTGAACCCGCTCGGCTACAATGGCGTGGGTCCCGATGAGGATGTCAATTTGACGGTCAGCTATTTTTTTGAGCGTCGCTGTACTTTCTTTGGCCGACTTAAAACGATTGATGTAGTCAATATTGACCGGAAAACCCGCCAAACGACTCTTAAAGCTGCGGTAATGCTGCAAAGAAAGAATAGTTGTTGGTACCAGCATTGCGACTTGTTTGGAGTCGGTAACCGCTTTAAATGCAGCGCGAATGGCCACCTCAGTTTTACCAAAACCTACATCGCCACAAACTAAGCGATCCATTGGTCGTGGCGCTTCCATATCGCGCTTGATATCTTGAGTCGCCTTGAATTGATCTGGGGTATCCTCGAACATGAAAGAGGCTTCAAGTTCATTCTGCAGATAGCTATCTGGGGCAAACGCAAAGCCTGGTTTACTGCGTCTTTGGGCATAAAGTTTAATCAAATCAAAGGCCAATTCCTTGATTTTCTTTTTGGTCTTGTTTTTTAAATTAGACCAAGCCTGAGTTCCTAATTTATTGAGTGTTGGTGCGCTGCCTTCTTTTCCTGTGAACTTTGAGATGCGGTGCAAAGAGTGAATTCCGACATACAAGACATCACCGTCCTTGTAGACCAAACGGATGGCTTCTTGAGGCTTACCGTTGACGTCTATGGTTTCTAGACCAGAAAATTGTCCGACACCGTGGTCGATGTGTGTGACGTAATCTCCTTTTTGAAGTTGGTATATTTCTTTGAGCGTAAGTGCTTGTTTGGCCTGTTTGAAACCTTCTTTTAGCCTGAAGCGATGGTAGCGTTCAAAAAGTTGATGGTCGGTATAACAAACCAGTTTGAGCTCAGGACAAATAAAACCCTCGTGGAGTGCAATTGGCAAAGCCCTAAATTCACCTTCTTCCCCGATGTCGTTGAAAATTTGATAAAGGCGCTCGATTTGTTGCGGTTGATTCGAGAAAATGAGGTTTTGAAATCCGGCAGCTTTTCTTGCCTTGAGATCTGAATTTAATCTTTCAAAATCTTTATTGAAACTTGGCTGAGGAAGGGTTTCAAAAATTTCTTGTTGGGTTTGTTTGAAATAATACAATGGGCCATATTCCACCAAACGATAGTTTTCAATTTGCGCTTGCCACTCAATGTGCGATAGATAGCGCTCGTTGGGCAAAGCGTGTTTGACGGGTGTCTCTATTTTTGCATGGATTTCAACCGCTTTTTCGTATTCTTTTTTAATGATGGCTTGCGTGCGCTCTGCATCTGATAACCAAACAACGGCCTGATTGCCGACAAAACCAAGCAGTGTTTCTTGGATTTCGATGCTCAGACCAGTCTGAATATTTGGGATTACATTAAAAAAATGATGGCTTGCTATTGACAACTGATTGGCGGCATCAAAAGTGCGAATGCTCTCTACTTCATCACCAAAGAACTCAATGCGGAATGGATACTCGTTTGCAAAAGAAAAAACATCTAAAATTCCACCTCTGATAGAAAACTGCCCCGGTTCATAAACGAAGTCAACACGTTCAAATTGGTATTCAAGTAGCAAATCATTTAAAAAATCAGTACTGTATTGCTTACCAACTTCGAGTCGCATGGTATGCTTGACTAAATTTTTCTTGCTCGGAATTTTCTCAAAAAGTGCTTCCGGATACGTGACAATCCAAGCGTTTTTGTGTTCACTAAGTCTTTCTAGTACTTCTGCTCGGGTAACGACATTGGCATTGTCGGTTTGTTCTTGTTGATACGGAACACGGTACGACGCAGGGTAAAAAAATAAGCGTTTATCAGCTGGGAACAGGCCCTCGAGATCATTGAGGAAATATGCCGCTTCTTCTTTGTCTGATAAGATAAAAAGGTGCACACCTGGAACCTGTTGTGCTACAGAAGCACTCATGAGTGCCTTGGCTGAACCGACCAGGCCCTTCCAATGCAACTTAGCTGACGCTTCTTGAAGATGCGCTGCACTTCGATCCAAGGCAGGATGTTTGGCAAGCTCTTTGATAAATGTAGCAAGTTCCATAGGGGTTGCAAAATTAACGAAAGTATCTCCTTTGTGTTTAAAAATGTGACGAATTCAAGTAACAAACGTTGGAAATAACAATTCAGTGTGAATATCTCCAAGAATTGATAAGTGAGCGCCACTGGTCTTTGAGTAATTTTATCGAACTAAAATAGACAGCAATTATGAAGTTTTCCGTGAAATCCACCTTAACACTTGCCTTTTTAACAAGTACTCATTTTCTTTTTGCCCAAGGCGATGCAACCGCAACCACAGAGGGTTTTAAAACCGTAGAAGAAATTTCAGCCATCGACTTTCTCATGAAAGGTGGTGTGTTTCTCATTCCAATTGTCTTGCTCTTATTCTACACAACATACGTTGCTGTTGAACGCTTTTTGTATATCCGTCGCATGACCAAACAAAATATGTTCTTGATGAGCGAGTTACAAACCCAACTCAATAGTGGTAACATGAATGGGGCTTTAGATGTGGTGAACCGCGATCTAACAGCATTCGGGTCTGTTGTCAAGGAAGGGGTGCAATCTATTGGTCGTCCGATTCCGCAAATTGAAGCAAACATGGAAAAAGTTGCCAATATTGAAATTGGAAAGATGGAAAAAAACATCAATCACCTCGGTCTTATTGCTGGTATTGCCCCAACGCTTGGTTTTATCGGTACCATTTCCGGTGTAATCAAAATATTCTACAGCATCTCTATTTCAGAAAACGTTTCGATCGGTAATATTTCAGGTGGTTTATATGAAAAAATGATTTCATCAGGATCTGGCCTTGTGGTAGGTATTCTAGCCTTTACCGCCTATCACCTTTTGAACGGCATCATTGATAACTACGCCTTAGCCATTCAGAAAATCAACCTAGAGTTTGTCAAATTAATCCGCCCAAGCGATGCCAATAAAGCGTAATCGAAGGTTTCATGCCGAGGTAGCTACATCGGCACTGAGCGACATCATGTTCTTCTTGTTGTTGTTCTTTTTGATCATCTCGACATTGGCCAACCCAAATGTTATCAAAGTGCCATTGCCAAAATCTGATGCCAATGAAAAGACACAGAAACAACACGTGACACTCACTGTCAAGTTCGATGAAAATCAACAACGGCATTTCTATGTTGACAACGACGAAGTGGGGCTTGATAAACTTGAAGGTATTTTGGTGACAGAAACCAAGAAAATTGGAGACAACACCGTAATTATACGTCTACCCTTTGACGCACAAGTTCAAGAACTGGTCGATTTATTAAAAATTGGCATGCTCAATGACCTCAAAATGATCATTGCCACCAAAGAAGGATAACCCTATTCAAGGAGTAAGAAAATGGATCAATTACAATTAGATTATATCGAAGCCAAGCAAGACGCTCGTAAATCTTTGATTTACAGTACTATTTGGCTATTATTCTTACTGGTCATATCATTTATCATTAAGTTTGATGCGCGTCAGGATGCGCTGGTGGATACCCCACCATTGCGTTCAGACGAAGTCATTGAAGAATTTCAAATAGATAACGTAACACTTGATGACGTTTCTGGCGGGAGCCGTGGTGGAGGAACACCAGGTTCGGGGCGCATTGCACCACCAGCTGAACAAACAGAAAGGGTTTCTACAGCGGCTAACAGTGATTTTACACACAACAGTGGTAATTCCAATAACCACAATTCTCCGAATGCAACAAACGCCAGTTCTACCACACAAAGCACCAATTATTTTGGTAGCGGTGGCAGCGGGCGCGGAGATGGCCCTGGAAACGGACCTTTCGGTGGGCCAGGTAACGGAATTGAAGGAGACGGACCTGGGCCTTCGCGCGGCTCTGGAAAAGGACGCGTACGCTTGAATAATGTATCACTCCCGAACTACGAACTTGACTACGAGTGTCGCATCATGTTCAAATTACAGGTAAACAGCGACGGTCAAGTAGTGGGTGTAAGTACCGTGAAGTCAGTAACTACTTGTGTTGAAGATCGAATCATCAATGACATCAAAGAGCGCATCAAGCGCGAAGTCAAGTGCAATAAAGATCCAGGGGCTGGAATTGTGGTGATGGACTACACCATTAAACTCGTTCCAAGAGGCTAAAGCCCCATTGCTTTTTCAACCATCAATTTCGAGCCAATATAAAATCCAACTCTTTGGTGTAGTTCGGAGGGCTTGATTCCTAGAATTCTATTTTTTCCGTCTGTAGCTAAGCCCCCGGCTTGTTCAGCGATGAAGGCAAGTGGGTTGCATTCATAGAGTAAGCGCAGGCGACCTTGGGGTGCAGCTGGCACTGCCGGATAAATATAAATGCCACCTTTGATCAGGTTGCGATGGAAATCGGCAACTAAAGAGCCGATATAACGCCCAGAGTAGGGTTTGCCAGTCTGATTTTCGTTGGATTGACAATAAGCGATATAAGCGCGTAGTGTCGGATTGAATTCGTTGAGATTCCCTTCGTTTACAGAATATAGCCTGCCGTTTGCGGGCATGCGCATATCAGGATGCGATAAAAAGAATTCGCCAATAGATGGGTCAAGTGTAAAGCCATTGACGCCATTTCCGGTGGTATACACTAAAATAGTGGATGAACCATATAAGACATAGCCTGCAGCTACCTGCTGTTCTCCTGTTTGGAGCATGTCGTCTAATGTGGCTAAGGTACCCTTAGGTGAGATGCGACGATAGATGGAGAAAATGGTGCCAATAGAAACATTGACATCTATGTTTGACGAACCATCAAGTGGATCGAATAGCACTACATAGTTGCCGCTCTTGGCGGTCTCTGATTGAAAAGCTAAGAAATCGTCATTCTCTTCGGATGCAATTCCGCAAACCTCTCCTCCATTCTCGAAAGCCCGGATAAACGCTTCGTCAGCTACGACGTCAAGCTTTTGCTGCTCTTCTCCTTGTACATTTTGGCCACCTTGTGCTCCTAGAATGTGATCAACAAGGCCAGCTTTGCGGACGTCATTGGAAACAATTTTGGCAGCTAAAGCGATGTCGTTGAGTAGCCTAGAGAGTTCGCCGCTGGCAAAAGGAAAATCTTTTTGCTTGGAAACAATGAATTCGTGAAGTGTTGTCAGTTTAGACATGCTTACATCGAGAACATGTTGCTGTAATCAGTGCCAAGATGAATTGGGTTGACAATTAGTGTCGGGATGAGGGCATCGTTGGTAATGATGTACTGCTCGTGATTGGAGGTCAATGCAGAAATGATGTTATTGCGATTTAAGTTCATGATGGCAATGAGGTCTGCGTCTACGCTAACTGCATATTTAACAACCTCTTTGTCAAAGCCTGCGCTTGGTACCAATGCGCTTGTCATTTCAATACCGCGATCTTTGAAAAAACTTTCCGAGAAAGTAATATTAGAACGTACTTGGTGGCGTAAAAATTCGTCGGATTCGTCTGGAGTGACGACATGAACTTTGGAATTGAAGTATTTGGCCAAATTGGCTACAATAGAAAGCTTTTGTTTGGTTTCTTTGTGGAGGTCCATTGGGACTACTATTGAGTCATAGCCTGTAGCTTTGACTGCTTTTTCTTGAACAATAATGAAAGGTACCTGTGAGCTTGTGACCACCTTGAGCGCATGGCTACCGGTGATATGCTGCCAACCATGGGCACCATGGGTTCCCATAACAATGAGCTCAGCTTGGTGCTCGGCAGCAAAGGCGCCGATGTCTTCAAAAATACTTCCTATGCGCACATTCGGGTGAATTTTAACCCCTTCATGATCGTGTTTGCCGATGATGTTTTCTAGTTGAGCCAAAGCCTCAGGGATTTGGCTGTCTTTGGAAACAACATGAAGCAGTTGAATCTCCGCACCGAGTGGCTTAGCTGTTGCAATGGCGTGTTGTAAGGCGATATCGGCCACTGGGGTAAAATCTTGAGGAACAATGAACGTTTTAGTTTGCATAGTGGTGTTTTTTACAAATTTAAGACAAAGTGTAGTAAGAACGCACTACTTTTCTCTTTATTTTTGTGTGAAGCCTACTCTAATTTAAGCTTCTTGATTCATGGCTATCATCGGAAAATTAATTCAACGGAGTACCGCAATCAGTTTCAAAAGAATTTCGCGCAAAAGTCCTGATTACAAGCAGCAACTTGAAGCCCTTCGGCAAAATATCGAGGTCGCTAAAAAAACAAAATTTGGCTTGGCGCATCATTTTGCAAGTTTGCTACAACGATCCGATTTAGTTTCTCGGTATCAGCAACAAGTTCCGATTACTGAATACGACACTTTTTATCAAGATTGGCTTGAGGACGCAATCATTGGTGCAAAAGACCACATTTGGCCTGGTCGTATCAAATATTTTGCGCTTTCATCAGGAACAACTGGTGCGCCGAGCAAACGCATCCCGGTCACTACAGAAATGATCCGTTCTTTTCAACGCGTTTCGTTGAGACAATTTTCTGTGCTCCACGAACTAAATTTATCTGATTCTTTTTATGGCTCTAAGGTTCTGGCCGTAGGGGGTTCAACCAAACTGAAAAAAGTAGGTGCGCATTTTGAAGGTGACCTCAGCGGTATTCTTAAAAAACATACGTCCCTGATTGCTGCACCATTCACAAAGCCCAATAAAAAAATCACCCATCTGAAAGATTGGAAAGCCAAACTTCCGTTGATGGTGGAACAAGCACCTAAATGGAATATCGGTATTATGGCAGGTATTCCGAGTTGGTGTGTATTATTACTCGAAGAAATTGTTCAGCACTATCAACTCAAAAACATCCATGAAATTTGGCCGAACTTCAAAGTTTATGTGCACGGTGGTGTCTACATGGACCCGTTTATTGAACGCCTGAAAAAAGTGTGCGGTGAACCTGTCATTTTACTGGATACTTATTTAGCAAGTGAGGGTTATTTTGGTTACCAAATTAGCCCAAAGCGCAAAGGCATGAAACTACTGCTCAACAACAGTATTTTCTTTGAATTTATTCCCTTCAATACTGAGTACTTCACAGAATCAGGTGAGCTCAAAAACAAATTTCTCGCCTATACAATTAGCGAGGTGCAACCCAACATCGATTACGCATTGGTTATCAGTACCAATGCTGGTTTATGGCGTTATATGCTTGGTGATCTCGTGCGTTTTGTGGATACCTCGACACAAGAAATCATCATTTCGGGTCGGATCAAGCAATACCTTAGTATTTGTGGTGAACACCTCACCCTGGACAATATCAATCAGGCAATGGTACATGTCAGTAAGCAGCGCAGCCTATCCTTTTCTGAATATACCATTTATGCAGACGAAACCACTTACCAGCATTGTTGGTTCATTGGTTGCGATGAAGAAAAAGATAGTGTTGAAATAATGGCAGAAATTGATGATAAATTACAGCAAATCAACGATGACTACGCTTATGTACGCAAACATAATATGCCAGCACCAACTCTGAAGCTCTTGCCGACAAAAGTTTTTTACGCGTATTTGGAAAGCATCAATAAGCTGGGGGCGCAAAATAAAATACCGAGGGTTATGAATAAAAATCAGGCCGCCCAATGGAATAAATTTCTTAGCGCAGGCGGTTACCTTTAAACAAAGAATTTTTGCCAAAGGTATAATTCATGTTCAATTCAATTGAATGGCGATACGCCGAAGCCAAGCGGCCTAAGTCTGCATCATAAGATAGCCCTAAATCGAAGGCCCCAAAATCTATGGCAACATAAGGTGAAACTGCAGCAGAAGATCTGAAGTAAAGGCCTGCGGTTAAAAAGCGATTGCTTACCTCATTGGTGATTTGAGATGCACCCCTCATTTGTAGACGATACAACGCGCCAAAAATAGCTTCTTGATGGGTGCCTTGTCTGATATATGCAAGGTTGAATTTGAGAGTAGAAATCTCATTGAGCCCCAGCGAAAATTGCGAATAAGCCACCAACTTCTGATAAAGACGATCGGCGGATAAAGCATTGTATTGCAAAACTGGTTTATTGACATGCAATAAGGAAAACCCAGTTGTAAGTGCCCATTGGCCATTTTTTAATTCGCCCCGAGTATTGGGCGCATAACGATAAGCCATGCCCAGACCTGCATCGATAAATGAAAAACTGACAAAATCATTTTCTTCGCCTGAGAAGACATTTGGGTCTATGGTAGTGCCATTCCATTGCGAATAGTAAAGTAATTTACTAAAATCAGCACTGCGCTGCTGAATGGCTGTTTGTAACCCTGCATCGAGCCAATGACCCTTAGCGAGTGGTAAGTGTCCGCTGATGCTGATTCCAAAAGATCGTTGTGTCATGCGGGAATCTCCGCCAACGTCATTACCAAAAGAGGGGGCAATTGCGGCATAAGCCCTATCTTTTGATAAATTGCGACCAGGTGTGAACTCTGCCATTCCATAGCTTGTCAGAAATTGCGTTCCGGTACCAATCCATTGGTTGCGGTTCAATAAACCAATGCGCTCATAACCCTTGTAGGCGCCGACAAAAGCCGGGTTTAAAAAAGGCATGCTGCGGTCAATTTGTGTTAGATGGAAATCTTGTGCGAAAGAACGCATGGCAAATACAAGCATCCAAAGGCTAAAGAAAAAGCTAGCAGTGAATTTCATATCAACGAATCAAGGTAATGTTGCCAGTAAATTTCTTGGTAGCGCCTGTATCATAAGTAACATCACAGATATAGGCATAAACGCCGCTGTTACAAGGCTTGCCTTTGTAAGAGCCATCCCATTTAAATTGCTTATTACCCGATTCATAAATTAGATTTCCCCAGCGGTCAAAAACTTTGAAACTCAAACTAGCGATGTCTTTTCCAGCAATGACTTGATATACCTCATTGAGGTTGTTGCCTACTCCGTTCGGGGAGAATGCGGTTGGGAAATAAATGCCGGTGGCACATTCTGGGCTGCTGCCATCTGGATCACACGGGTCAAGTGGATTACTGCCATTGGTTACTTCCGTACCGTCATTGATGCCGTCGCCATCGGTATCTGGATTTGTTGGGTTGGTACCAAGAATACCCTCTTGCGCATCGGTGAGCCCGTCAAAATCGGTATCAATTTGACAACCCGGTAAAGTATCATCTGGATCACAAGGATTCAGTGGGTCTGAACCATTTGAAACTTCTTGGCCATCATTTTGGCCATCGCCATCAGTATCTGGGTTTGTTGGGCTTGTTCCTGCACTGGCTTCTTGTGTGTTGGTTAGTCCGTCACCATCTTGGTCACAAGGGCCAGCATTTGGGTTCGGAATACAAGGGTCAGTATTATTAGGATCGAGTTCGTCCATGACGCCATCACCATCAGTATCAATAATGGATGACTCCAGTGCATCGATGATGCCATCGCCGTCTGTGTCTGTAGGAGCTCCAACATTACCAATTTCGGCACAATCGTTTTCTCCGTCGCCATCGGTATCTGGATTGCTTGGGTCTGTACCAACTAAATTTTCATCGACGTTTAAACAACCGTCGCCATCTACGTCCGGAACATCTGGAATAAAGACAGCAACTATTGTTTCTGGGCCATTTATGGTAATAGCATTATTTGCTGTTGTTGCAGGTAATGCCAATGGACCCGTATTGACTGTCCAATGACTGAACATAAAGCCCGGTGCTGGCGTAGGGGCCAACAAAGTTTGTATGCCTCCAAAATATTCTGTTACCCATGCATAGTTGGGAGGATTCACAGAATTTACTTGTATAGTGCCAGCCCCAGCAGGGCTTACATCAAATGTAACAGGAAACGGACCCGTAAGTTGGTAACAATCGATCAGGCCTTGCTCTAGGGCTAAACAGCGCTGATTGATAAAGTTGCGAAGTTGGGTAACTCTAGATTGCCAGCCAGTATAGCTTCCTCCCCATTTGGCACAATGAGCAGTCATTTCTGGATCTATCTCATTAACCATACTATCTAGGAGTGCCAACATACTCGCGCAACTAAACGACGTATTGATCAAGTCGATGTAGCGTGTGATGTAATATTGTTCCACAATTGGGTTTTCATTAATGAGTTTTTCCAGAATATCAGTATGCCCTTGACCTCCCGGGTTCGGTAAGTTTTCTGCATTACAAGGGTCTGCATTAGCGCTAGGGTCAGGGATGCCAGTGTAATTAATGTAGTGGCCAAAGGTGGCGTCCATGTCCCAGAGTGCATAACCCCATTTTTTATGATTGCCGTTTGTATCAAGGCCTCGCCACCAGGCAGTGTTCCAGTTTAACCAGTCTTGATTGACGGTATAAGAATTGATCATGAAATAATCGGCAAGCGACTTCCAGCTCAATAAAGAATCGACATAATTAAAGTTTGCCGGATTCCCCATATTGTTGGTAAGAATGTAGTTTTTCAAATTATTCCATGCCGGTAATGCATTAGGTGATCCGTATTCTTGCCAAGTTCCACCCCAGGTTTTGAGGTAATGCATATTGAACTTGTCTTGTTCGTAGTAGTAATCGGCGTAGTCGTGGTCGTCGGCCTTTTCCCTAATTTCATAAACACCCCAATAATTGCCATTCAAATAGACTACTGCTGGGCGCCAAGTGCGCTCATCTAATTTCATATCAGCACGGTCTGAAAGCGTATGGATAAACGCATCGCGGATGTGAGCCCCTTGTTCAAAAGGATAATTATCACTCGCTCCTGGTTTCAGGATAACCCGTTGAAAAGCATCTCTAGATTTTTCTGGGAAAATTTGGTGTTCGAGGTCTCCGTTGTAGCCGTATTGGTCGCGGCAAACAAAATCGAAACCACGCTGAGGATACGACCATGAGTCATTGCCGTGCTTATTGAAATCCCCTTCGGATTCATCTATAAAGGACCCATCTTGTTCAAAAAGTTCAAATGCACCGATGCGATTGGCCGGGTTCTGGCTGCCATTTGCAACCAAGCTGTAAACTCCTTGCGAACATACTGAAACCACCGGAACAGTATGGCTAACATTGATAAAATAGGTGTTGGTTTCAGTGAATGAACTCAAGGTAGAGCCAAAAGCAGTAGCCCTTAAAACTTTGGTGCTTGGAATGTTAATTGGGCCCGAATATGCCGTTGATGTTGCGGTTGGGTCAGAACCATCTAAGGTATAGCGAATGGTTGCAGTTGGATCGGCGCATGTTACAGAAACAGTTTGAGCACCGGTGTAAAATCCCGGAGCTAGGCTGAAAACTGGTTTTGGCGGATAAAAATTGACTGCTCCAGCATTATTTGCGTTCGGTGTAGGTGTTGTAAACAACTTGAAGTCAATGGCCCCGTTAGTTGAGCGCCCAACTGAATGATTGGCCTTGGTAAGGTGGACAATCTTAAAAGAATCAACAACTACAGCAGACGGATTAGAGAGGATGATCCAGTCTCCGTCTGTTTGAGATAAATTGAAGTTAGGGTGGTATTGTGCGCCGTTAACAGTGTTTCTTTTGGAGCAAAAAACCATTTTAAAGCCATTGGCTGCAATTGAACCACTCGGAATTTGCCACTTGGTTAGATTGCTTTGTTTATCTGATAAAAACCAACCCGTCAAATCGACTGGTGCTCCGGTGGTGTTATAGAGTTCAATCCAATCTTCGCGCTCACCGTAAGCATCGACAATTCCGGTCATATTAGAGCAGGAATATTCATTGACGACAACCTGAGCTTGGCTGTAGAAAGTGAGTAGAAAAATAAAGGAGAGGAGTAATAGTTTCATTAGGTAGGTTTAGCGTGACCAATATTACAGAAATATTAAATTTTATCCAAACATACAAACGTCAGAATGTGTCAAAAGTTGTTTTTTTCTTAACATTGCTCTAAAAAATAAAATTCATGAAAAAATTAGCCTTTTTGCCCCTCCTTATTAGTGTACTATTTTCGCTAAGTGCGTGTAAAAAATATGAAGGTGAAGGTGGTCGTAGTCAGATAGTTGGAAAAATCACGATCAACGAAAAACTATATGTAAATGGCTTGCTGACCCAAACTGTGAGTTACCCCGGTGCTACTGAAGACGTGTATATAGTTTATGGAACCCAAGACAGTATTTTTGACGATAAAATTGAATGCAACTACGACGGTACTTTTACATTCAAAAATTTGTTTCCTGGTACGTACACCGTTTTTACTTACAATGAAGTATTCAACACCGGCAACAACGTAGGAAATAACGATGATGACTATTACACCAAAGTACCCGTAAAGTTTACCGTTGAAATTGGTAAAAACGAAGTGAAAGACTTGGGTGAAATTATTGTAACGCGCTAATGAAACGCCTTTTTTTATTATTCTGGTTAGTTCCTGGCCTACTCAAAGCTCAAAATTCGACCGTTTTCCAGTCATGGAACGAGTTGGGGCTGGCATACAAAATAGACAAAAAACAAAGTATTGGTTTTGACTTTACCTCACGAATTGATGTTTCAGGTTTGCAAACTTTCTTTCCTCAAATTTCATATAAATACAAAGTCAACAAATACCTAAGGCCATCCCTTGATTACCGACTCATCGGATCCAAAGATGGCTATGGTAATTACAGCATGCAGCATCGGCTCAATGTAAACCTGCAATTTGCTCATGAAGTAAAAAGATTGCAATTGGGTTTTCGGGTGCGTTATCAAATTTCAGCCCAACGCTCCATGTCTGATCTTGGTTCTGAATTTGGCAATGCCTTTCGCTTCAAACCAACCCTTGCTTATAACCTGAATAATTCTTTTCTCAGCCCAAATGCAGGTATCGAGTTTTTTGCCAACCCAATGGATGGACAAACAGGTTACCACTTGAGTAGGATTCGTTGGAATATCGGCGTCAGTATGGATCTTAAAGCTGCTGGTGAATTAGAACTGGCTTACTTGTATGACCAACGCATTTACAACCCCGGAGCGCTCAATAGAGCTATTTTGAATCTGGGCTATAACTACACCATTGCGTCAAAAGACAAAAAGGGTAAAAAAGCGCCGCGCAACGGTCGATTTCTTTAAAGTGGGAATGCCTCCGTTCTAATCTTGGTATTGATCAGTAGTTAAACGATCAATGACTATTTGCAGGTTTTCTGCTTTTTTCTTTTGCCTTGATTGAATGGCCGTTTGAGTAAAATATTGATGCTGATTCAAGAATTTGACCTGGATTTCATCCCATTCTTTTCGAGACTGAATTTTGCCCATTTCTGTCAATTCTTTTCTCAAATTATCTGCAATTGTTTCGAAGTCGTCACGACCTAAGTAGTCGAGGTCGGCGTCACAAATAATTTCTTGGAGTTTATTGATGGGCTTATGTGGTATTTCAGTAGCATGAATGAGCTCTACAATCGTTTTGACGTGCTGATCCGTAAAACCGTATTTTGGCAATATTTCTTGCGCCATGCGCGCTCCAATGCTTTCATTGTGATCGTATTTTTCAATGAAGCCGGCATCGTGGAAAATAGCGGCTGTTTTTAACAAAAAGAGCCCTTCGTCGGTAACACCCTCAAGTAAAGCAATGCGCTCTACAGATTTGACGACATCTTTGGTGTGTTTGATGGAGTGGTAATGTAAGCCGCCAGGAAGATTTTTTTCCAAAATATTCATGACATGGTGCTCAGCTTTGTAATATTTGATAGAGCTGTAATGGTGTAATTTCTTGATTTCTTCAAAACGCGAATTAGGAATCAAACCCTCCCCATTTACAGAAAGTTCAGGCTTGATACGCTGAACCACGTACATGTCTACTTTTGTCCTGGATTTAGTGAGTGCCTTTCCTTTATAATCACATTCAAAATAAGGTTCAATTTGCTGAAAAGTGTTTCCCGTGATGGTTACTTTCCCAGGCTCACCAAGCATTTCCATGCGTTGGGCTAAATTTACCGACGAACCCCATACATCATAGGCCAACCGAATATTGCCGATGATTCCGGCAATGACTGGCCCGGTGTTGATCCCCAACCTGATTTCCCAATAATCTTCGTGGTCAGCAATTGCCTCGTATTTGAGTTTGTCCATGAATGCCTGAATCTGTAGAGCAGCACAACATGCATCAATCGGATTGGTAGAGTTTTCTACCGGGACACCTCCAGCGCACATATAGGCATCACCGATGGTTTTGATTTTCTCGAGGTTATTGGCTTGAATAATTTCATCAAATTTCTGAAACAAGATGTCGAGTTTAGAAACAATGCGGCTTGGCGCCATGGACTCGGAAATGCGCGTAAAACCCACGACATCGGTAAACATGATGGAAACTTGCTTGAAAGCCTGAGCTTTTACTTTTCCGTTGCGTTTGAGCTCTATAACAACCTCAGAAGGCAGGGTATTGAGTAGCCATTGTTCAGTGCGGTCTTTTTCTTTTTGAAGCAAAGCTTGCTGTTCAAGTACTTTGTTAGTCTTTTCTTCAAGGAGTCTTTTTTGTTCTTCAATCTTGGTTTTTTGCAAACGAATCTCTTTGGTTCGTTCAGCAATTTTGACCTCTAGCCTCACCTGATTGCGTCGGTTCGACTCTATCCTACGGCGAATGAAAACCAAAACCAATATCAAGACTACAAAGACAAAGAGTCCGGATAACCACCAAGATTTAAAAATAAAAAGAGCAAAAAATAGGCTCAACGACATATAGTTAAATAAAGGCCTAAATTAAGCAGACTACTTTAAATTACCCGTCCTTTTGACGATTAAAACTTAAAGTACCAACTGACTGTGGGGATCACCAGATTGATATTTTTCATAAATATGCCCACTATACTCATTTGTAAGGCGCGATTTTGATGTTTTTCCAAACGGAATCCTGGCATGACGACAAAAATATTTCGTTTTACAATATAGGACGCTTCATACCCATTCCAATTGGATATCTCAATAGACTGCGAGACAAGTTGACCACTGCTATTGTAAACATAATCGGGATATTGGGATTGATAACCACCATAGTATTCAACAAACGCTGTTAGTCTTGGACGAATATGCATGCAGTCATATATAAACCTGAACTTTTTGTTGATTGCTACTTGTCCAGCAATGCCAAAAACAGGGCCAACATAAGCAGTATTTCCTCCAATTTTTAATTCTTCCAAAACAGGAATGACCGGATATTGATTGTTAACTACCGGATATGATCCCGGAACATAGATGGTTTCAAAATAATATCTTCCACGGTCATCGCCATGAAAATAACCTGCTGTAAGCGTTAAGTTACTACGACGATCGCCAAAGGTCAGCATGCCTCTGTATAAGCCCCCATACCCTCTAAAACCGGTAGAAGGTCCAAGAGAGCCAAACATAGCCTGAATCCCATAGTTAACTTTTGGATTCGCCGTTCCATGGGTATATTTTAAAGCGACCGCAACCGGAGCAGCAACCCAAGTTGTAAACACGCCTAATGAAAAATCTCGGTGCAAGGCAAAATGAACCTCGGGTCCATACATATTCAACAAGGCATAGTTGTCTTCTTTTTTCAATGCGAAACAATTCGAAGAAAATAAATAACGCGTTGTCAATACTCCGCCTTTATTTAACTCATATTTTCTATCATCACTTGTTGGATAATACAATTGCAAACGATTGATGTCACTCTTCTGAATACGAACATCTCCAAGCGACTGAGTTCTAATGACTAAAACAGAACTATCCTGAGAAATGATTGGACCAACATACTCATTGCCATTTGTTACAGCAATAATATAACGGGTTGTATCCGTCATTGAACTAAGATTGGTCGGCACTTGTGCAAAAGCGCTCTGACCTCCGAAGAAGTAGAGCGCTAGTGTCAAGAACAAATGAAATAAAAACAGCTTTTTCATTTGGACTCAGTTTGATACTTAGGGTTTAGTAATAGCGTTGAGGATTGTTCTTGTTGATTGGTTGCTTGCTCTTTTGAACATTGAAGCCCATATTGATACCAACATAACCTCCACCTTTTTGAGAACTATAAAATAAGTTTACTGGAATATTTAATGCTCCAGCTTGGAAGGTACGCCCGAATGCAATTAAAAATGTTGTCGCCAGCGCTTTAGAACCTCTGCGGTCAAAATTCTTTTCAAAGCCATAATCGAAGCCAGGGTCATTCGGGTCTAAAATTGGGTTATTTGGATCGATATTATTTTCTAAAACATACGCTGTCCAATCAGACTGCGAAAAATAACGGCCATTGTCAGAATAATGATTCCCGGTATCAAAAAAGCCTTGGGAGGTTGAAGAGATCCCAAAACGAGGACCAAAAGCAAACTCCCAGTTGGCCTTACCAAAACGGAAACCGTTTAACAAAGAGATAGACGGAACAAATTGACCTTGCTCGAGGCCAGAGACATTGATGATGCCTTCAACAAGGGCTGAAAAATTTTCTGTACCAACGTATTGTCCTTCAATTTGGTAACCAATCATGGAAGTGAATGGCTGAATCCCTAAACCACCATATTGTTCATCGCGGGTGGCAAATTCATTGATACTTCCTGTCAAGTAAGCAAAGCCGATTCTTGGGCCTGAATTGTTGATCTTACCGATATTATTTGAAGTAATGACTTCATTTTTAAATGCCAAACGGTCTGTGATGACTTTATCGACCGTGATGCCGTGCATGTCTGCCAACACAATTTCAATCATGCGTTGGATTTCTGTTTCTTGGTTGTCAAACTCTCTTACTGAAGATTTGTACAACGCTTGATTCTTGACATCGATGATTTTAATGGTAACGACAATTTTGTTGCCCAAGCCATCAAGACTTCCAGACATCACGTAATCCACCTTGAGCTCATTGCCAAGTCTGGTCAAGCAATTTTGGCCATAACAACCAGTTCGGTATTCTTCATTGGCTTTAATGACCTCGTTCATATCAAACTCATCGTAAACTTTATATTTATTGATTTTGATAAGTTCTAGGCGCATCATCTTGGCCGCGGCTTCAGGTCTCACCGTTAAAGAATTAACGTTTGGGTTTGCAACAGCAATAGTTGCATTGTTTTGTGCCAGATAAGAGGTATTTAAACCAAATAGAATGGCTACAAATAAAAGTGCTGAATGTAATTTTTTCGTTTTCATAATATACATTTTGGTTCGACAAAGGAAGGTAAAAATATACAGCTGTGAAAACTGAATTACGGGTCTAAAATGTGGAGAGTTGCATTTTTCGCAACTACGAATGAAATTCGAGGTCAGCTTCTATCTTTTTTCGAAACAAACCGATCGTTCTTTCAAATTCAGCAAAATAATTTCGGCGTTCTTTCTCGTTCACCTCAGAGATGAGACTAGAATTGGCCAATTGCTTATCGATGACCTGCTTGGCGTCTTGCACATATTGCGGGTCTGTTGTCTGTAAGTAGTTCATGATGTTATGACTCAGGAACAAGCCTTGTTTGTCTTTGCTTTCGTAGTAAAAAGCAGAGTCGGCATTGATTGTTTCGTTGAAATACATTTCAAAACGATTGCCAGTTGCAGGAATTTGCGTGCCATAAATGAATTTCTTACCGTGGTCTGCCTGCTCGCGCAAGTGTGCCGAAAACATCAAAAGACGGTCACAAAGAAATAAAGCATATTGCGGATCTTCGAACTGATTGGATTTATAATAGTATAGAATCTGACGCAAGTAACCCCGCATTAATTCCGGATCAAAAATTTCTACTGAGTGAATGGTGTTATAGGCCTGCAAGATAGATTTTCCTAATTCAAAGGCCCGGTCGGTAGTTTTTTCATGATGGAACAAAACGTCTTTGTAGTCTGGTATTTGCAAATGGGTTTTGGCCCAAAAAAACAACTTGAAACGCACTAATTGCGGGAAATTCAATAACTGGAAAAAATGCGTGTTGTTGATGGTCAGCATGATTTTTGGATCTTCAAGATGTTTGAGTCTTTCGAACGCATCAAGGATTCCTTCTAAATAGGACTCCAATGAAAAATCATAGGCATTCAAAGGTGTATACCTAAAAATGACATTGCTTTTTTGCTGCTGAATCAGGGCGTCAAAAGAAATATCAAAAGTTTTACAAAGCCTTTTGATTTCATCGATGGTAAGCGCAGTTTCATTGCGCATGCGGCGATAAGCTGCATCCATACTGATATGAAGTGTCTCGCTTAATACGTAACCCAAGGCATCTCCTGGTGCCAACTTTGACTTGATTAACTGAAAGAGCTGATCCTGGGTACTGTCCATTTTTAGAACTTATAAAACCAACTGAGCATTGGAACCGGAAACGAGTACCTGTTGGTCGTGTTGTTTGTATTAGTTTTCACTTCTCTTTTGCCGATGATGCCTGCTAGTGTGACTTGAAAAGCACGGTTTTGATCTTTTTGAAAACGCATACCAGGCATGAAGATTATATTAGTGGCTTTTACCTCAGCAAATGGATCGCCATATACTACAGAACTTGGTTGACCTGTATTAGGATCATAATAGTAATCAATTGGTTGGTAATCAAATATTTTGCGTGTCTTGCCCGTAATAATCATCGCGTCCCAAACAAAACTTGCCTTTTTTCCGACAGCTGTGATGCCAGAAATACCAATGACCGGTGACTGAAAATTGCCTACTTCATTTTGATAATTGATGGTTTCAGGTACAGGAAAAGTATATACCCCCTGTTGAAGCACAGCTGCATAGGTTCCAGGTGTGTAATAAGTGTTGTTATCAAAAAAATTGAAGCCAGAATTGAAGTAAGCATAGCCCAAAGAGAACGTTGCATTGGTGCGTCGGGTACCGTAGGTTGCCATTGCCCAATGTAAACCACCGTATCCTTTTCCTTGATTGAAATAGCCTGAAGAACCAAGTAAAGTGCCAAGGCCAAAGTTTAATTTAGGGTTTTGGGTTGGTATAGTATACTTAAAAGCCAATGCGATTGGACTTGCAATCCATGTTGCCATAACGCCCACACTGAAGTTCTGAGCAACTGACAAATGAACTTCTGGGCCGTATAGATTGACCATCGCGTAATTTTCTCCTTTTTGAATTGGAAAAGCATTGGTTGTAAATTGGTAGCGCGTGGTGAATACACCTTGACCTAAAAACTCACCTGCTTTGAAATCATTTTGAAGATCAACTTTACTAATACTTTTTACCTCCGATTTAGGAATGTATATTTTTCCTAATTGACTGGTTTGCAATAAAATTTCGCGGCCGTCATCTGATAAAATTTGACCAACATATTCGATGCCATTGTTGCGTACAATAAGGTATTTGTTGGTGTCTTGGTCAGGTGTGTTTGCGGGTTGTTGTGCAGAGGCTAAAAAGCCAGTAAACACAAACATTAACGAAAGGAGGATTTTCATTTTTTTATTTTAAAATTAAACAAATTTAGTCATTCGTGTAGGTTCGTTGCACACGCGGCGAAATACTGGTAAGAATTTCATACGGAATGGTATTTGCTCTTTGTGCAAAGTCATTCAACGACTGAAAAGGCCCTATGATTTCTACTTCGTCTTTAATTGTAATGTCGTCAGAAACCTTGACCATGATCATATCCATACAAACACGGCCAATAGTTGGGCAAAATTTACCATTGATATAAACACCCCCCTGACCTGACCCAAGACACCTGAAAAATCCATCTGCGTATCCAACCGGGATGATGGCAATATTTTGTTTTTGTTGTACTTGCTCGGTACAGCCATAACCAACACAAGTACCAGGTTCAAGTGTTTTGATTTGTGAAATACTACTTCTCCAAGAGAAAACGGGTTTGAGGTGGCTGGCAAACTGAGGGTTATGATTGACACCAAAGAGTCCTATTCCTAAACGAACCATGTCGTATTGTGCTTCTGGGAATTGAGCTGCGCCTTCAGAATTAAGCAAATGACGCAAGACCGGATAAGGCAAAGCAGACATGATTTGCTGTGTCCATTTCTCAAATAAATCAATTTGTATGGCATTCATCGGGTGTGCAGGTTCATCTGCACAAGCCATATGACTATAGATACTTTTGACTTGAACTTCTGGCTGGGCAAGCAGTGTTTCAACCAAAACAGCAATTTCTGCTTGCTGCATGCCAAGACGATGCATTCCGGTATCGAGTTTGATATGAATTGGGTAGGCCTCTTGCCCGCGTGATATTAATTTTCGAATGAATCCGTCGAGGTGCTCCAAACTATAAATAGCTGGTTCTAATCCTGCTTCAATGCAGGTATCAAAGGCTTCGGGTTCGGCATTCATGACTAGAATTGGGGTTTGTATGCCCAACTTTCTAAGTTCTCGACCTTCATCTGCATAGGCAACTCCCAAATAATTGACCCCGCTTCGAACCAATTGCCGCACCCATTGCCCATGGCCAGCGCCATACGCCTGTGCTTTGACCATCACAAGGACCTGAGTATTGGGTTCCAACATTTGTTGATATTGCTTCAGGTTGTAACGCAGTGCAGACAAATCGTAAGTAACACTTGTGCTGTGTCTTTTTAAGCGCCAATTTTCAAGAATGCTCTCAGTGATTTGATGATCATTACCCTTTAGCAGAACAACGTGGTTGTTCAATTTTGGCAGATCCTGAGCTCGTCCTTCCCAAATGTAATATTCATCTATTCCGTAAGCCTTAATGAGACTTTCAATTGCCACTCTTTGTGCTTCTTGCCCTGATTTCAAATAACAACAAACCATTGGTGTTTTGCCAACAGCAAGTGTTTTTATATAGGCCAATGAACCTTCAAATGCGAGTAAATCTAGTGTGTAGGCATCATTGATGATGACCGAATCATTGATTGCATCAATTGTTTCAAGCCTTAATGCGAGCCTTGGCAAAGAAGCGACATTTTTAGGCGAAATTTCAGCAAATTGCTGAGCACATGCAATCGCAATTTTGGCATTTTGTATGCTTACAGGATCTTTAAACGGAATATGCCTAGCGAGTTCCATAAACATCGCTGAGCTTTTATCCTGTAGTTCTTCACCATTCATGACCCAAGCGCAAGCATTCAGTAAAATCTGAATTTCTGTATGGAAATGGGCCGCGTCTTTGAATTCATTGCCACGAGGCAAACAATTAGTAATGACGCCGAAATTGGGTTGTGTCATGGCTTTTAGCGTCGCCATTTCGCCAGGTTTAGTTGCTGCTGTTTCGATGAGTGCGAGCTCGGCATCAAGCGGTAATTCTAATAATGACAACGCAACCCCTAGTTGTGAGTTGTAACTTTTTGGAGACCTCACCACATGCAGCTGACCCGCCAACAAATGATGAATCCATTCTTTAACCGTTGTTTTACCAATTGAACCTGCTATAGCAACAATTGGGTATTTGATTTTTTCTCGATGTGCTTTTGCAAGGTCTTGTAAAGCTTTTAAGCAATCATTCACTTTGAAAAACACGGCCTCAGGATATTTTTCTGAAGGGAGATCTTGTACTACAAAGAAGCGAATCCCTAATGCATACGCTTGAGCAATAAATTGATGGCCATTTCGCTGGGGGCCGTCCAGTGCAAAAAATACGACTCCGGTATTTCGGATGATTTTTCTTGTATCGTAAACCACCTCATGGATGAGGGCGTTTGTGGGTGCCTCGCCTTCAAGTTGGGCGCCAAGAAGCAGCTGAAAATCTGATATAGGAATGGCTAACTTCATGGATTATTTTGTTGGTAACAAGAACGGCACAAAGGTTTGTATTTTTCGATAGCACCTACAAGCACCTGTTCTTTTTGCGCAACAGTTCGGTATGAAAAATGAGCGAGATTTCCGCAGTCAACACAAACCGCGTGTACTTTACTGACATATTCTGCCATAGCCATAAGCTGCGGCATGGGGCCAAAAGGCTGGCCAAGGTAATCCATGTCCAGACCAGCGATGATCACGCGTACACCCTTATTGGCTAAATTCGAACATACCGATAGTATGGAAGGGTCAAAAAACTGAGCTTCATCGATAGCCACAATGTGCTCGCCGTCCCATTTTTGTAAAATTTCTTCAGCAGTTTGACAGCGCACTGCAGCCCAACTTTGCCCTAAATGACTCACGACATCTTGGCTGGCATAGCGTTCATCAAGGCTTGGTTTGACAAGCATGATGGCCTGATTGGCAAACTGAGCGCGTCGCAATCGGCGAAATAGTTCTTCTGTCTTTCCAGAGAACATGGATCCACAAATGACTTCAATAGAACCAAGTTGCCCCTTATCTTTGCTAAATTGCTCTAAAAACATAGTGTCAGTGAATCAGATTATGAAATGTTTTCTAATTTTGGTTCAGGTTCAATTGGCTTCCCGATTGCACGAAATTAATAAGTTATAAGCAATGTCCGAAAAAACTCCTTCTCTAATGATTAAAACTATTCTTGGCCACCTCGAATCTGGTGTTGAAAAACTCGAATCTGGTCAGCTCAGCCCTGAAGATATGGAATTGCTAGTTGAGGATGCCAAAGAACTCTATGAACGCATGGTAATTATGCGTTATAAAATTTATGAAACAAACGTTTTAGGTGTAAGTGCGCCAGTTGTATCGGCAAGCATCAGACAACCTGAAATCGAGACTCCTATTGACCTTTTTGGTGCTATTGACCTCAGCGCTGAACCAGAATTTGAAGTCACATTCGCCAATGAAGAACCCGAGGTTGAAGCCCAAACCGTTGTATATCCATTAGAGGAAGAGGAATTGTTCGAAGATGACGCTGACAACGATAACGAGCAAACAGAGGTTGCGTTTGAGCAACAAGAAGTAGTTGAAGAGGAAGAAGAATCATTTGAGGAAGAAGAAGAACCGATTGAGGAAGAAGAGGAACCAATAGAGGATGAAGAATCATTTGAGGATGAAGAACTGATCGAGGATGAAGGGTCAGACGAACCTGAAGATACCTTTGATGCCGAACAAGCCTCTTCTGAGATTCTCGAAGATGCTCTCTCGAACGAACAAGCGCATTACGAGCCACAATTTTCTGCCAATCAACCGATTTGGATGGCAGAAATGGAAGCAAATATCAGAGATAATCGCAGTGTGTTTCCGCTAGAAACTTTAGCCGGTGCATTTACACTCAACGAAAAATTACAATTCATCAATGAACTTTTTGACGGCTCATCAGATGACTTTTCAGCTTCAGTGAAACAACTAGACCAATTAGCCAGTATGGACGCCGCACGCAACATGCTTGCCGAGTTATCTCAAACCTTCAACTGGGACACCGAATCTGAAATTGTAGAGGATTTCCTCTACAAGATATGCAGACGTCATGCGGCTGGCGCATAGTATTTGCTCCTTATTTTTTGCTGTTGGCTTTGTTTATAGCCAAACCTATCCCTATCAAAAAGCAATAGAAGAATTGTGCTCTTCAGCCTATGCTGGCCGAGGATATGTCAATCAAGGATCCCAGAAAGCTGCAGCATATATCGCCCAAGAATTTAAAAGTATTGGTCTGCAAACGCTGGGTAAAAAATCGTACCAACAATATTTTAGTTTTCCTGTTCAAACCTTCCCGGGGTCCTGCCAATTTATAATTGGAGATGACACCCTCCAACCTGGCAAGGACTACATTGCTGATGCCGCATCTGCTGGCATTCAAACTCCAAAGCAATACCATTTGGTTTATTGCAATACAAAATCGTTGTATCGCAGCGTAAATGCCTTCAAGCCTTGCCCGCCAGACCGCATGTTGGTTGTTCAAACTTCTGGCTTTGGAGGCGACACCAACAAAGTACTGCATGCTCGGCTTCAGGAGCTTAAAAGTTTTGCAGCGACCATCGAACTAAGCGATAAAAAACTCACTTGGTCGGTAAGCCAAACGGTGAGCCCCCATCCTGCTTTTCAAATGAAATTAGCAGCGCTAAAAGCACAACCGAGCAGTGCGCTGATCCATCTTGAAAGCATTTTTCAAACAGAGTTTACTTCAAGTAACATTATTGGTTATTTGCCTGCTGCTCAAAAAGCGAGCAAGAAGCCCTATATTGTACTTACAGCACATTATGATCACCTGGGGCAAATGGGTAAGGACACCTATTTTCCAGGAGCCAATGACAACGCATCAGGTGTCGGGATGCTCTTGCATCTCGCTAATGAATTAAAAAAGCAAAGAAATCCAAACTTCAATTATGTATTTATTGCTTTTGGCGGCGAAGAGGCAGGATTGGTTGGTTCGGCCTACTTTGTGGGACATCCACTCATTCCACTAAAAAACATCAGGTTTTTGCTCAATACCGATATCATGGGTAGCGGAGAAGAAGGAATTACCGTAGTCAATGCCACTCTTTTTTCAGCTGAATTTGAAAGGTTAAAAGAATTCAACAGAGAAAGCAACTTCCTGACTCAAATTAAGTCTCGAGGACCAGCTGCTAATTCGGATCATTATTTTTTCACAGAGAAGGGCGTGCCTGCATTCTTTGTTTACACAATGGGGCCCAATAAAAACTATCACGATGTATATGATCGGTATGAGGCCTTGAGTTTTGCAGCATTTGAACCACTAGCCAAACTGCTTTACCAATTTCTTAACTCATTTTAGCCTGCGTACTATATAACTGGTTTGGATTACCAATACCGCCAGTGCTAAACCCAACAAATAAAAGATAAACGTCGAATTCTGATCTGTATAGATCAAGGCTAATAGGACAGACAAATAGCCCAACAATTGTGCGGTTGTTAAAATCAACAAGCGCATCGTAAAAGCCTCAGGATTGCCTTTGTTTTGAAAGAAAAGAATACCAGTAGAAATGAGTATGATAAAAAAAGAACTCAATTGTGCGATGAGTAATTCGGACTGCGTCAGATTAAAAATGCCAATAAAGTCTAGGAATGCAAATGCCATATGGATGGAAAGCATACTCAATAGATAGGACCAAACGGTAAAACGCCTTTTCAAGTTATTTGTCTTTGGAAATATGGAGTACTTCTTTGATGACGAGGTAGAGACCCAGGCCCACACCAACTAAACCTAATATAATCGTCCAAAGGGACTGACTAGAAGCATAGCGTTGATCTATGTAAGCACCCAGCCATGTAAAACCACCAATGACTGCAGCCATTTGCAGCGCTGCAGCGCTTAGGCGTAAAAATGGATTGTTATTGGAAGACAAAATTATTCGTCAAAAGCAGGCTCGGAATCGAGCTTGGCGGTGCTGACACCAGCGCGCATGACACATGCACCCTCAAAAAATGCACCTTCTTCTATGTGTAACTTCATGGTTTGAATGTCCCCTTTGATACGTGCTGTTGAACGTAAAACCAAAAGATTTTCAACCATTAGTTGACCTTCCATGGCACCTTCAATTTCGGCATGCACACAAACTAAATTGCCATTGATTTTTCCGGAGCTTCCGATGACAACTCGGCCAGCACAAGAAACATTGCCATTGACCTCGCCTTCGAGGTGAATATTTGAATCTGAGGTGAGGTCACCGTTGATTTCTGTACCGGCTACGATTTTGTTGAGACGGTCAGCGTGATCAACTTGGCTAGAACCCCCGAAAATGTCTTTTCTTAGCATGATTGCTTAGTAATTATCGATGAAAAATGCTTTATAATCATCAAATTTCGAGCTTTCTATCAACTTTTTCAAATTTTCTTGACTGATTATGTAAATTTTATTGTTTTGATAGTCATCGAGATACTCGAAACCAGCTTTGTATGCATTGAGGTAATCCCAAGCAATCTTGGATGAAGGGAAATCTGAAACAAGGACAAAATTGTTTTCGGCGATGGTGGTTTTGACTGTTGCCTTGACTTTAGAAGTTTTGAAAGCTTTGGTAGAGAAGTTTGCTACTGCTGTTCTGAGGTCGTCGGCTTCTTCGTCTTCGTCGAGTAAAACAATGACGTATTGTGTGCCACTGATATCTGAGGAAAATATGGAAGCTTCTTTTTTAGTGCCAAGCTCAAACTTTGAATAACCCTTCTGAATGGTTTGTATCATTTCTTGGGCACGAACCGCTTGATCAGACTTTGGTTTTTCGTCGATGATGCGTTGTAATTTTGGAAGTAATAACTGTTTGTTTTCGTTGAGTTGCCCGTATGCCAGCGCATTGAGTAATAAATATTCTGCTCGATATGCGTTGGAGAGGTCCTTGTCTACAATTGGTTGAGTCGAACTAAGTACTTGAGCATAGTATCCTTGTTCGTATTTTTCAAGTAAAGCCAAATAGGCGGCTTGGTCCTTTTGGGAACTCAATTTTTGCTTGACGTAATAATCTGGGTCACGGAAGAAATTGGCGGCGTCAGAGTTTGGATATTTGTTGAGGATGTAGGTTCTGTATTTACCTGCATCAGGGCCGTTTTCATAGATTTTATAGAGCTGAAACGCCGCAGAAAGATCTGTAGGATGATTGATGTTTTTATCAATTATGGCTAAAAATTGTGCTGCCGCTAATTCAGACTCATTTAATATTTCTTTGTAAAGGACACCTGAGGTGTAAAGTGCATCGAGCAAGCGCTCTTGTGAAATCTTGAGTGCCTCAGGCGTCAGTGGAATGTTTGCCAAAAGACTTTCAATGCTGAGTGAATCTTTTTTGACATCTTTTTGTCCGGCTTGTGCAGTAGTATCTTGCCCTTGCGGATCAATGTTGGCATTCAAAATGATACGCTCGCTACGACGCCAATCGTCGGTGTTTTCACGGAGCCCCCAGTTTTTACGAAAATCGTTGTACCCCTCTTCGCGTAACTTAGGATTATTGAAAATAAATTTATTGGCATTGCCTGTGGTAGGAGCTGCCTGACTTTGTTGCAAAGCAAGTAACTTAGCGGCCTCTAGTTCTTTGCGTCGTTGCTCGTCGCGTTTGATTTGCTTGAGGGTTTCTTTGAGGAAGTCCTCGCGGTCTTTTTCTGAGAGGGCCGCAATGCGTTGAACTGAGTCTTCGAATTGTGCTGTTTCAATGGCTTTTACGAGATCAGCAAGCTTGCTCGCTTTATTCTTGATCTGCTCTCCATTCGGGTAATCATCGGTGATAAACCGCGAACTTGAATCGTAGTATTTCTGAGCAGCAACGTAATTTTTTTCGTCAAAAGAGAGGTCTCCTAGTTTTTCATAGGATTGTGCGCGCTGTCTTTTGTTGTTATTTGAATAAAAGGCAGATGAAGTTAAATACGATTTGGCTGATTCTTTGTTGCCGGCGTTGAGGGCGATGAGCGCCATGGCATAATAAATTTGATCTTTATAGGTGGCGTTTTTTGCATCTTTGAGCATCTTGTTGAGATCTGCCATGAGCCGAGTGTCTCCACTCACCACTGCCCCATTGAGCCGTGCATTGAATGCAATATCGGTAGCTGCAGCTGCTTTGTAAGCTCTTCCATAACATTTGGTGGCTTCAGGTAGCTGGTTTTGCTGCTGATAGATCTGGGCCAAGATGTAATTTAAGCGCGCTTTTTCTTTGGCAACCGGACACTTCTCTATGGCCAGTTTTAGTCCTTCAATGGCAAGATCATATTCGCGGCGACGCAAAGCAAGATCCGCAAAAGTTCTGTGAATTTCGTATTGCAACTTTTTGGACATCGGAGGGCCTGCCTCTGGATTTTTTTCCTTGATAAACGGAATGTAATCTTTGAGCTTCTTTTGCTGTTGTAGCTCGGCACGTTCGTTGAGTGCATCGAGGATGAGTTTAGCATCGGCATATTTGCGTTGCTCGATGTAAATACGGGCAATCCATAGACTTGCAACATAGGTACTTGGGTCTTGGGCAAAAAATCTTTTTACAAATTCAAAGTTGTCCAGTGCTTTTTGGTAATCGCGTCGGTAAAAAAATGCTTCTCCGACAGTGAGCCAGTTTTCATCGATCCATTTGTTGTATTCTACGGATTTGTAGAACATATTTTCTGCCGTGGGCATACTGTGATTGAGGATTACTTTAGAACACTTTACTACTGCTGTATCAATAGCAGGCAGCATCCCTTTTACATCTTTTTCAGATGGCACAGGAAAAATAGGTAGTGTCGTGTAAAAATCTTCTTTGCGACTGTCGTGGTAGGTTTTCAAAGAAACTCTTAAAAGTTCTTTGGCATTGAAGTGGCCGTTGTATTTGGCAGTGGTTTGGTGATAGAAACGATTGAGCGGGGTATTGTTTTCTGTAGAACAAGCCCATGACAGCAATAGCAGTAGCGAGGTCAGGATAAAATAACGGCTTGTACGCATGAAAGCAAAAAGAGGTTTATAACGCAAAAGTTGCGCTTTTAGTGTGCAAATTAAGCAATATTGGTAAAGACTTGCTGTATGTCGTCATCGTCTTCGATTTTATCGAGCATTTTTTCGATATCGACCAGTTGTTCTTCAGTAAATTCTACAGGGCTGGTAGGGATGCGCTTGAGGCTTGATTTCTGGACTTCAATTTGCATGTCTTCTAGTGCTTTGGCAATAGTGCCAAAAGAAGTGTAATCGCCATAAACAACGATTTGTTCGTCTTCAATTTCAATCTCTTCGCAACCTGCATCGATGAGCTCTAATTCTAGAGCCTCTGGATCGAGTTCTGGAGTTTTGGTAATTTCAAAGACACTTTTACGCGCAAACATAAATTCCATGGAGCCGTTTGGCACAACTGAACCGCCTGCCTTGTTGAAATATGACTTGACATTGGCCACAGTTCTGGTAGGGTTGTCCGTGGCGCATTCGACATAAACTAGCACACCATGTGGGCCTTTGCCTTCATAATTGACTTCTGTGAAAGAGGCGATGTCTTTTTGTGCCGCACGTTTGATCGCAGACTCAATGTTGTCTTTGGGCATGTTTTCAGACTTGGCGTTTTGAATAGCAGTTCTGAGCTTGGCATTGGTTGAAGGGTCCATTCCGCCTTCTTTGGCTGCCATAGTGATAGCTTTGCCAAGTTTCGGAAACATTTTAGACATTTTATCCCAACGCTTTTCTTTAGCGGCTCTACGGTATTCAAAAGCTCTTCCCATTTTGTGTAGTTTTTGGGGCAAAAATAAGGAATTCAGAAGGAAAATTCAAGAGGCAAAGCCGACTTGACAAAAGGAACACTAAAGACTTAAGCTAAAATCTGTTCGATGTAATTGAGTAAGGGCTCTTTTCCAAAGCCAGACTCACTGGATGTAGTAAAGACAGGTGGGAGTTCTTCCCAATATTTGAGCATTTCTTTTTTATACTTTGCCAAGTTTTTTTGCAAGGCCGAACTCGATAATTTGTCAATTTTGGTAAATACCATCGAGAAAGGCAAACCTTTTTCTCCGCACCAGTTCATGAATTCGAGGTCTATCTTTTGGGGTTCTAGTCTGGCATCTAGCAAGACGAAAATATTCATGAGGGTTTCTCGTTTGATCAGGTAATCAGAAATGAAACGCTCAAAAGAATTTCGCTGACTTTTACTCACCTTGGCATAACCATAGCCGGGTAAATCGACGATATACCATGACTCATTGATAATGAAGTGATTGATGAGTTGTGTTTTTCCTGGCGTACCTGAAGTTTTGGCCAAGCCTTTTTTAGCCGTAAGCATATTGATCAAAGAAGACTTGCCCACATTTGAACGGCCAATAAAAGCAAACTCGGGCTTGCCATCTGTTGGGCACTTAGAAACTTCGGTATTGGAAATGCTGAACTCAGCGGATTTAATTTGCATCTTGCAAATTTACTTTAAACTTTTATTTTTGCCCTTTTTGAACAAATTTTAATGTCTGTTGTTTTGCAGTAACTCGTATTGCCATGGCAGAATATAAAATAAAAGATATCGAAATATTGACGGGTATCAAAGCCCACACGATTCGCATTTGGGAAAAGCGTTACGGCATGCTCATACCAGAGAGAACCGATACGCAAATCAGGACCTATTCTGATGCTGATTTATCTTTTTTACTGAATGTAAGTCTACTAAATAAAAATGGGGTAAAAATCTCAAAAATTGCCACCATGCCAACAAGTGCCATACACGCGCTTGTTTCTGAGATCAGACTCAGCCCAGCTATAGACAATGCAGAAGAAAAACTCGTCTTAGCATTACTCGAACTCGACGAAGAGTTATTTAGAAATACGCTCAATGACCTCATCCATCAAAAAGGTCTTGAACTGACTTTTTCTGAACACTTGATTCCGTTTTTAGACAGAATTGGCGTAATGTGGTTGGTCAACAGTATTTCCGCTGCGCAAGAACATTTTATTTCAAATCTGATACGACAGAAAGTCATTGCAGAAATTGATAAGTTGGGAATTCCAGATAAAAGCGCCACTACTGCTCTGCTCTTTTTACCCGAACACGATTGGCATGAACTTGGCCTGTTGTTTTATCAATATTTACTCAGGAGTAAAGGCTATTACACCTATTACCTTGGGCAAAGTTTACCCTACGACTCTTTAGTAGATTGTATTGAAAGACTCAAACCAACAGTGGTATTGAGTAGTTGGTTGACCGCCGTAGATCAAAACTTTATTACCAATTATTTCAAACAGCTGAAAACAGATGCACCAGGAGTAGAGTTTATGGCTGGTGGTGCCCAGATTCATGTACACTCAGCTGCGCTCAGCGGACTAATTACCGAAGTAAAAGGATCATCAACCCTACTTGAGCTTTTCCAATAATTTCTTTTGGCCTCTAAAGAGTAGTGCTTTTATAGCACCATATTCACAATTTTCCCTGGAACGATTATCACCTTTTTAGGAGTTTTCCCTTCAAGCCACTTTTGTGTATCTGGCAAAGCCATCACTGCCGCTTCAATTTCAGTTGGGCTTAAATTCAATGGTAATTCTACCTTC
>JBJTCG010000028.1:0-3699 GCA_046091725.1 Flavobacteriales bacterium
ACTGCAATTGCATTAGCCAGACTTGGCCATCAAGTGGAATTTATTGACGGAATAAGCACTGATAAATGGGGCGTTGCGGCAAAAGCGGAACTTGATGCAGATGGCGTTGGGACGCGCTTTTGTAAATTTTCTGATAAACCAACATGCCAAGCGACTGTTTCACTTGATGCAAATGGATCTGCATCGTATGAATTCGTAATTGATGGCACGGCAACTTTTGATTTCTCTGCAGATTGGTTGCCGGATGCATATAAACATAAACCAACTCTGTTGCATATCGGAACATTGGTAACTGCAGTGGAACCAGCTGCTTCAGTACTTTTTGATTGGGCGCTACAAGTTTCAGAACTTGCACCAATTATCTTTGATCCAAATATTCGCCCGGCAGTAATCCCAGATCGCGAACTTTATAAAGCGCAAGTAGAAAAATGGATTTCTATCTCTAGCGTCGTAAAAGTCTCCGAAGATGACATTGCTTGGTTATATCCAGGTCAAGATGATGTAGAGATAGCTAAAAACTGGGTTGCTGGAGATGTTTCATTAGCAGTAATTACTCGCGGCGCGGATGGTTTAGTTGGAATTACTAAATCAGGCGTATTTAGCGTGCCGGGTTTCAAAGTAAATGTGGTCGACACAATTGGTGCAGGTGACACTGTTGGCGCGGTAATTGCCGAAGCGGTGCAACAAATTGGTTTAGATGATTTGGATGATGGCGCGTTACTTGTGGCGTTAGAAAAAGCTGCGCGCGCTGCGGCTTACACTTGCAGTCGCAAAGGCGCACAGCCACCGACTCTCAAAGAATTGAATGATATAAATGCAATTTATTGATGACGCAGAGTTTCAGATCAATATTGATTTAGATAATGGCGCGCGAATTAGTTCTTTAATTTGGCGCGATATGCAGATTACTTTGCCTTATCGTGGACAACCACATACTCATGGTTGGTATGCGATGGGTCCGTGGGCCGGGCGCATTAAAGATGGATTGATTAAAGATTCATCGGGCAAAGTTTTTGAATTGCCTACAAATATTGATCCGCCAAATGCGCTACATGGATTTGGTTACACCTCTTCTTGGCAAGATATTGGGCCGGGGCGTGCGTTGTTGCATCTGCCGGCGCCATATATTTCAGCAAATGGAAGTGCCACTTTAGAACAGCGCATTGAAGTTTTAGATGATGCCATTCGTTGGTCAATTGAATACGATGCAAATGGTTGCGATCTACCGGCGTGGGTGGGATTGCATCCATGGTTTGCGCGCGATGTTGGTGCGGGCAATGAAGCAGAGCTAATTTTCGATGCCGCGCAGATGTTGCAGCGCGATAAAGATGGATTGCCGACGGGTCAATTAATTACGCTGCCAAAACAACCTTGGGATGATGCATTTACCGGTGTGCGCGGAGTGCCAGCAGTTTTATATGAAGATGTGCTGCGCATTGATATCGAAAGCGATTCACCTTGGTGGGTGGTTTACACCGAAGATTCCGAAGGAATTTGTATCGAACCGCAGAGCGCGCCACCAGATGCCGCAAATTTGCTTTCCTCAGCCAAAGAGAAATCAGATTCAAAACTTGAGCAGTTAGTAGAGCTGGGTCCAAATAGCCATTATGTAGAAGCGCTTTTCGTCTTTAACGCCCTGTAATAACTTCAAACTATCTAATTTTTAAGAACGTATACATTCTTAAAATCGCTAGTGCCGAAAAGTAGCAACTAACCATTGAAAGTGTCGGTGCCCTTTGTTACTTTAATTTAATGAACCAACCAACCCAAAACCAAATCATCAGAGAAGAACGCGGCGTTGAAACAGTTCCAGATAATGAAAGAACAGCGCAACCCAAGAGCCTGATCACTGTTTTCTTAGGCGCCAATTTATCTTTATCGGTAATGGTCTTTGGCTGGCTGGCCGTACTTTACGGATTGGGTTGGTGGCAATCGGTATCTGCAATTTTGGTCGGAACTTTCTTGGGCGCTCTCTTTGTGGCACGTTCTGCACTGCTTGGTTGGAAAGCCGCAACCAATAATTCAGTTGCATCCGGCGCATATTTTGGCGTCAAAGGTCGTTTAATTGCTTCGTTAGTTGGATTACTACTTTGCCTGCAATATGTAGCGCTAACTGTCTGGACTGGTGGCGAAATGTTTTCCGCCGGCATTGCGCGCCTTACCAATTCCAAGGTTACAAACTTAGAAATTTCCATTGGATATACGCTCATTGGAATTGCCATCGTATTAATTGCGATTTACGGGTATCAAGTCATCGTAAATGTAAATCGCTGGATTATTCCTGGCATGTTAATTTTGATTCTATTAAGCGTATTTGCATTCTCATCAAAATTTGATGCAAGTTATGCAGGCGATGCTTCAGTATATGCACTTGGTAAATTTTGGCCAACTTGGCTTTTAGCAGTACTAACTTGTGGTGCAGCCGGACCAATCTCATATGTAACACAGACCGGCGATTGGGCTCGTTATATCTCAGCTAGCAAATCTGAAAAAGAGATTGTAAAGAATACTTTTCTAGCGATGGTAATTGGATTGGCTATTCCAACGCTCTTTGGTGCATTTATTGCAGTCGCTGCATTTGATGAAAATAGTTTCTCTGCTGGCTTTGTGGCAAGTGCACCTAATTGGCTTTTAATTCCACTTTTACTAATTGCATTGGGCGGTTCACTAGGCCAAGGAGCAATTAATTTATACAGCATGGGCCTTGATTTAGATGCCATTCTTCCTAAATTTAAGCGTAGCCAGACTACATCTTTGGTTGCGTTAATTAGTATCGCATTAGTTTTCATTGGAAAATTTGTTTATGATGCCGAAAATGCGGTGACCAACTCCGTACTCTTCTTAACGGTAATCGCTACGGCTTGGGTTTCAATAACACTTTACATGTATGCGAAAACTAATGGTGAATTTGATCAAAATTCACTCCAGATTTTCAATACCGGGAAAACTGGTGGCGCTTATTGGTATCAATCCGGTTGGAATTTCCGAATGATTTTTGCCTGGTTAATAGGCAGTTTGGTAGGAATTCTCTCAATCTCTAGCGTTGATTACGTCGGTCCAATATCAAATGCGCTAAAAGGTATTGATTTAAGTATCCCAGCATCAGCGATTGTGAGTGTAATCTTGGCGATGCTCTTAAATCGCGCAAAATAGTAAGAAATTGCTAATCTTGCGGGTATGAACAGAGAGAAACTTTCTGCAGCGTTTAATCGCGAAATGGAGCGCTTCTTAGCGCGCACTCCGAAATCTAAAGCGCTTTTTGAAGATGCCAAAAAAGTTATGCCAGGTGGCGTGCCGATGTCCTGGATGTCTAAGTGGCCGGGCGCTTATCCAACCTTTGTCGCTAGCGCCAATGGTTCAAGATTTACCGATGTCGATGGCAATGAATATATTGATCTTTGTTTAGGCGATACCGGTTCTATGACCGGCCATTCGCCAAAAGCTACCGTTGATGCCATTAAAGCGCAGTTAGATAATGGAATTACTGCGATGTTGCCAACTGAAAATGCGCTGGCGGTATCGCAAGATTTAGCAAATCGTTTTGGGCTGCCGCTTTGGCAATACACAGTTAGCGCAACTGATGCCAATCGCCATGTGATTCGCTATTCGCGATTAATTACTGGCCGTTCAAAGATTGTAATTATTGATCGCTGCTATCACGGCAGTGTTGATGAAACATTCGCGACTTTAGGTGCAAAT
>JBJTCG010000029.1:0-15005 GCA_046091725.1 Flavobacteriales bacterium
GATAAAAACCTACCCAAAACCACCCAAAAGTTTCTTTGAGCGCGGCGCAAAAATTTGCCATGTTAGCAATTGCATTAGATTCTCCGTCCATGAGTGCCACAAGTTGTGGACCTAATTCATGGTAACGCTGTAATTTATTGGTGCTGGAAAAAAATAATGCTTCTGCCATATCTATTGCTACAAATTTCACGTTTTTAGGCGTAACATCAACCGATAACTTTGTAAATTTCCCCTATGTTAGATAGAATTCCACTCGAAAAGATACTTTTCTTAGATATTGAAACCGTACCACAGGTCTATCAGTTTCAAGACCTTGATGAAAAAGGCCAAGCATTATTTGAGCAAAAAAACCGTTTTCAAATAAACGCTGAAAAAAGCATTGATCAAATTTATAATGAGAAAGGCGGTATTCTAGCTGAATTCGGCAAGATTGTATGTATATCAGTTGGAATGGTGCACGATAGTGGCCAGGGGAGGGCAATTCGTTTGAAATCATTTTATCACGAGGATGAAGAAACGCTGCTCAAGCAGTTCAAGCGCTTGTTGGAGGAGCATTACAATACGCCTTATCATTTATTGTGTGGTCATAATGCCAAAGAATTTGACATTCCTTATATCTGCCGACGCATGTTGATCAACGGGATACAACTCCCTTCTATTTTACAAATTGCCGGTAAAAAACCATGGGAAATCAATCATCTTGATACACTTGAATTGTGGAAATTCGGCGACTACAAATCATTTACATCACTTTCTTTATTATGTCATGTTTTTGAGATTCCAACGCCCAAAGACGATATTTCAGGAGCAGATGTCGCAAGGGTTTATTTTGAAGAAAATGACTTGCAACGCATTATGATTTATTGCGAGAAAGATGTAGTGGCCTTGATTCAGTTGTTCTTGAAAATGAAGGGTGATGGTTTAATTCATGAAAGCCAGATTAAAACAACTTCGGCTTAATATAGCTGAAAAAATAAGGCATAAAAAAAACCGGCTTAAACCGGTTTTTGTGAGTGATACTGGATTCGAACCAGTGACCCCTACCCTGTCAAGGTAGTGCTCTAAACCAACTGAGCTAATCACCCGAGGAGTGCAAAGATAGCAGTTTTTTTAATGATGCAAAGTCAATAGTGCGTAGATTTACAGCAGCATGAGCCAAGATAAAATCATTTTAGGCATTGATCCAGGAACAACTGTAATGGGTTATGGGCTCATTCACGTTCAAAAAAACCAGCTTAAAATGCTCAATTTTGGTGTCATACAGCTGCACAAATTACCTACTCATCCGGATAAACTCAAGCGAATTCTCGAACGACTGAACGGCATTATTGCCGAATACAAGCCAGACGAAATGGCCATTGAAGCTCCGTTTTTTGGTAAAAATGTTCAATCGATGCTCAAACTTGGTCGTGCCCAAGGAGTAGCAATTGCAGCGAGTTTAAATCACAACATTCCTTTTGAAGAATACTCGCCGCGTCGGATCAAGCAGTCAATTACCGGTAGCGGAAGTGCTTCCAAAGAGCAAGTCGCTGCTATGTTACAAAAATTACTAGCTTTTCCAGAAATGCCCAAATACCTTGATGCTACTGATGGCTTGGCTGTTGCGGTTTGCCATCATTTCTCGAAAGGAGTAGGTGAACACAATAAAGTGAAAGGCGATTCATGGACTGCTTTTTTATCTCAAAATCCAGACAGATTAAAAAAATGAGTCAAGAAAAAATATTGGTTTTTACAGATGGCTCCTCTAGAGGAAATCCTGGTCCGGGAGGCTTTGGAGTGATCTTGTCGTTTGGAAAAAAACGCATGGAACTTAGTCAGGGTTTTCGAAGAACAACGAATAATAGAATGGAATTATTAGCGGTCATTGTTGCGCTAGAACATATTAAAAACCGAAACTATACCGTTGTGGTGCATTCAGATTCGAAATATGTCTTGGATTCCATTACAAAAGGTTGGGTTTTTGGATGGGCCAAAAAAGGATTCAAAGACAAAAAAAATCCAGATCTCTGGAAACGCTATTTAGCGCTTCACCCTCATTTTAAATTAGAATTTGTTTGGGTAAAAGGACATGCAGGGCACCCAGAAAACGAGCGCTGTGATGAACTTGCCGTAGAAGCAGCTACCAAAGCACCGTTTGAGATAGACGCATGGTTTGAGGCGAATCCAAATTAAAGAGTTTAGGCCTTTTTAATGCAGAACGGAATTATACCAGCGTTCAATTTGTCCTAGGTCAACACCTTTTCTTTTGGCAATATCAGCGATTTGCTCTTTAGTAATTTTCCCTAAGCCGAAATATTTGGCATCTGGGTGGGCAAAATACCATCCACTTACGGCGGCGGTTGGGTACATCGCTAAAGAATCTGTAAGTTCAACTCCGATCGTATTGGTGGCATCTAAAAGTTTAAATATTCCTAATTTCTCTTGATGATCAGGGCAGGCCGGATAGCCAGGAGCGGGCCTGATGCCGCGGTAATTTTCTGCAATTAAAGCATCGTTATCGAGATTTTCATCGGGTGTGTAGGCCCAAATTTCTTTGCGAATTTTTTGGTGAAGGAACTCGGCAAATGCCTCTGCAAGCCTATCTGCAAGTGCTTTTAGCATAATGGCATCGTAATCATTGTGCTCGTTTTCAAATTTTTGAAGTTGTGCTTCAATACCAAAGCCTGTACAAACAACAAATGCACCGATATAATCAGTGGTACCGCTCGACTTCGGCGCGATGAAATCGGAAAGTGCCAAATTGGCTTGACCTTGTGCTTTTTTGGTTTGTTGCCTCAGTGTATTTTGAATGTGCAGCGTTGCGTTACTTTTTGGATCTAAGATATAGATGTCATCTTCTTGAACGTAGGCAGGGAAAATTCCGCTCAAGCCACGGCAAGAAATCCATTGATGTTGAATAATTTGTTGCAGCATCTTTTGTGCATCTTGGTACACTTTACTGGCTGTTTCCCCGACAATTTCATCGTGAAGAATTTTAGGAAATTTACCATGGAGGTCCCAAGTTTGAAAAAATGGGGTCCAATCGATAAACGCAACGAGTTCTTCAATACTTGGTTGGTGCAGTTGTACACCTAAATGTTTTGGCGTGTGTACGGTTGTGGAATTGAACTCAAGTTGTAATTTATTTTTTCTAGCTTCTGCCAAACTAAGCAACTCTTTAGATGCACGGTGTTTTTGGTGATGAACCCGTAGTTTTTCGTAGTCTTGCTTGAGTTCGTCGAGGAATGCTTCTTTGCGATTTCCCAATAATTTTTCAACGACTGTAACAGATCTTGATGCATCCAAGACATGAATGACAGCCCCTGAAGGGTAATGCGCTTCAATTTTTACGGCCGTATGCACCTTAGAAGTTGTTGCGCCTCCAATCAGTAATGGAATTTGCAGTCCTGCTTTTTCCATTTCTTTTGCGACGTGCACCATTTCGTCAAGAGATGGCGTAATGAGCCCACTCAAACCAATGGCATCCACTTTGTGTTCAATGGCTTTTTCAATAATGACATGTGCGGGCACCATAACACCTAAATCGATGATTTCATAATTATTACAGGCCAACACAACGCCTACAATATTTTTACCGATGTCATGAACGTCGCCTTTTACTGTAGCCATCAGGATCTTGCCGGCAGCTTGTTGTTTGCCATCTTTCTCTTCTTCAATATAAGGCAAAAGATAAGCCACTGCTTTTTTCATGACTCTTGCTGACTTCACTACTTGTGGTAAGAACATTTGCCCTGAACCAAAAAGATCGCCAACTTCGTTCATGCCATCCATCAGAGGGCCTTCAATGACTTCTATTGGCCTTGAGTAAAGGTGTCTGGCTTCCTCGACATCTTGGTCAATGAACTCCACAATTCCTTTGACTAAGGCATAGGCCAACCTTTTCTGCACAGGGTTTTCTCGCCAGGTCAGATCAGCAGTTTGTTGTTTTACACTTCCTTTAACTGTTTCTGCAAAAGCTAATAAGCGTTCAGTGGCATCAGCCCTTCTATTGAGCAAAACATCCTCTACACGAACTAAAAGTTCAGGGTCAATTTCGCTGTAAACTTCAAGCATTGTTGGGTTAACAATACCCATGTCCATTCCATGAGCTGTCGCATGATATAAAAATGCAGCGTGCATCGCTTCGCGAACTTTGTTGTTACCCCTAAAAGAAAACGAAACGTTTGAAACCCCTCCACTCACATGAGCGCCTGGAAGGTTTTCACGGATCCATTTGGTTGCTTTGAAAAAATCGAGGGCATTGTTGGCGTGCTCCTCCATTCCGGTTGCAACAGGGAAAATATTTGGATCAAAGATGATGTCGTCGGCAGGGAAACCAACTTCGTGAACTAATAAATTGTAAGAACGTTCACAAATTTGAATGCGACGCTCGTAAGAATCTGCTTGACCGTCTTCATCAAAAGCCATGACAATAACGGCTGCACCAAAACGCTTGATTTCGTTGGCTTGTGCAATGAAATTTTCTGGACCTTCTTTCAAAGAAATCGAATTTACCACACCCTTTCCTTGTAGGCAGCGCAAACCTGCTTGTATGATTTCCCATTTTGAAGAGTCGATCATGATCGGAATTCGGGCAATATCAGGTTCGGCAGCAAGTAAATTCAGAAAACGCACCATTGCCGCTTTGCCGTCAATCATGCCTTCATCCATGTTGACGTCTAAAATTTGCGCACCTCCTTCAACTTGGTCTCGTGCAACAGCAAGTGCAGCTTCGTAGTCGTCCTCTTGGATCATGCGTAAAAACGCGCGTGAGCCAGTTACGTTGGTGCGTTCGCCAACATTGACAAAGTTACTTTGCTCGGTAATGATTAGTGGTTCTAAGCCGGATAACTTTAGCATATCAATGATTCCATTTTCTTGGTGGGTATTTAGCGGCAACCGCTGCAATGGCGGCAATATGGTCAGGTGTTGTACCACAACAACCGCCAACTACATTAACCAACCCTTCTTGTAAGTATTGTTCAATTTGTGCAGCCATTGCTTCGGGGCTTTCGTCGTATTGACCAAATTCATTGGGTAAACCCGCATTGGGGTGCGCACTCACGGCAAAAGTTGCTTTTTCATTGAGCACTTGTAAGTAAGGCCGCATCATAGACGCACCAAGTGCACAATTCAAGCCAATACTTAGTAAAGGCATGTGAGACAACGAAATAAGAAATGCCTCGGTGGTTTGTCCGGTTAAAGTGCGTCCTGATTGGTCGGTAATAGTCCCAGAAACCATTATTGGCAATTTAATATTCCTTTCTTCAAATACGAGATCACAAGCGTAAAGCGCTGCCTTGGCATTGAGCGTATCAAAAACGGTCTCAATGAGTAAAATATCGACACCTCCGTCAATCAAAGCATCAATTTGTTGGCGATACGCCAAAACAAGATCATCAAAGGTGACAGCTCTGAAACCAGGGTCATTGACATCAGGTGAAATAGAAGCTGTTCGGTTTGTTGGGCCAATAGAACCCGCAACAAAGCGCGGTTTGTCTGTAAATTCTGCAGTTACTTCTTTGGCAATTTTTGCACTTTGAAAATTAATCTGATAAACGGCGTCTTCTAGATGGTAGTCTGCCTGAGCAATGGTGGTTCCGGAAAACGTATTTGTTTCGATGATGTCAGCACCTGCTTTCAAATAGGCACGGTGTATTTCTTTGATGATTTCTGGCCTGGTAATGGAAAGTAAATCGTTATTGCCTTTCAAGGAATCTGGGTGCGCTTCAAACGCACCCTCCCGAAAATCAAATTCTTCAAGTTGATAGCGTTGAATCATGGTGCCCATGGCGCCATCGAGTACGAGAACGCGTTGGTTTATTGCAGAAACAAGATCACTGTTAATCATAATATTGTTGTCGAAAGGGAGAAACAGTGCGTTTCAACTTATCTTTTCCATAACTGGATCGGATTTGGCACCTTTACCTTTGAAAGTGAGGTTGCCAAGGTTTCACAGGGCCTGTCCCTCCACCTTTCTTTATAAGTTTATATTAATGAACTGCTGCAAAATTAAGCACTAAGTTTAGTAAATCAAAAGTTAAGCTACTTTAAATGGGAAGTTTGTAACGATTTGCGCCTAAATGTTGAATTTGTTCCAATAGTTCGAGTTCGAAAAGTAGTGTACTAATTTCAGCAACAGGTTTTTGCAATTGTATAGCAAGTTCATCAATAGACCACATATTTTGGGTTCTAAATAATTGAAAAATGGCTTGTTGTTTAGCATTCAATAATTGCGAAGGGGAGGGTATTTTTGGTGAAGTAGTTTCCCAGCTCAATAGTTTGAGTAAATCATGTGCATCGTTGATGAGGTGAGCTTTGTTCGCTTTGATCAATGCATTACAACCTTCGGAATGTGGATAATGTACGGCGCCTGGAAATGCACAAACCTCGCGGTTATAATCATTGGCTAGTTCGGCAGTAATCAATGAACCACCATTTTTTTTGCTTTCGATGACAACCACAGCATCGGAAAGCCCAGCGATAATCCGATTTCGCATCGGAAAATGCATGCGTTCTGCGCGAGTTCCAACTAAAAATTCGGACAAAAGACCTCCTTGTTTGGTCATGGCCAAAGCTAAATCACGGTGTTTTGCCGGGTAGATCCGATCTAGGCCATGTCCTAAAACGCCAATTGTTTGTAGCCCACATTTTAAAGCTTGTTCATGGACATCCGCATCTACTCCTTGGGCAAGCCCGCTTACAATTAAAATATCTTTGGGCAGGGCAGTAAGTAATTCTTTGACAAGTTGTTTACCGTAGTTTGATTCTTGCCGGGTTCCTACGATAGCTAGTGTTCTTTGTTGGTTCCAGACTGGCTTAGTCCCACGATAAAATAGTCCTAAGGGCCCGTCTTCACATTCTTTTAGTTTTTCTGGAAATGTAGGATCTGAAGTGAAATAATATTGAATGTCGTTACGACACAAGTATGGTTCTTGTGTTTGGGCAGCCAAAAGAGCAGCGGCTCTATTCGTTAACTCAAGTTGCTTGAGAGAAACACTTGTCTTTTGCTGCAATTCGGGCAAGGACAATTCAAAGAAGTCATTTGGACTATCGAGAATTTTAAGTAGGCGTTTGGCTCTTACAGGACCTATTCCAAAGAGTTGCGTAAAAGCAATTTGATAGATGTAATTGAGATGCTTCATTTTTTGTATTAGATTAGGGTAAAATTAGACTGAACTATCTGCAAGAACTTCAGTAAAAACACTGTATTTCTGAAAGATTTTTCAAAGTAATTTCGCTTTAAACTTACTGCATGAAAAAGCACTACATACTTTTGTTTTTCTTGGCCCAGAGCCTCATTTTCTTGGCCCAAACACCCGAAAATTTAGGTGTCGATACATTAACAGATCGCACCAATGTTCAAGATACACGAACAATAGTTGTTTCGGCTTCTAAAAGAAGACAAAAAATTGAAGAAGTTCCTGTTTCTATGGAAGTACTGCGGCCGCAACTCATTGATCACAAAGGCATCACCGACCTCGAGCAGGCCGTTGATCAGACTCCTGGTGTTTATACCATGGATGGTCAAGTAAGTATCAGAGGGGGTTCTGGCTTTGCCTACGGAACTGGAAGCCGCGTTTTATTGTTGTGGAACGGCATGCCGCTGCTTTCGGGTTATGCTGGTGATACCCAATGGAATGCAATACCAATGGAGCAAGCCAGCCAGGTAGAAGTACTCAAGGGCGCTTCTTCAGTTCTTTATGGCAGTGGTGCATTAAATGGTATTATTGCCCTTTCAGAAAAAGAGCCTGGTCTAGAACCCCAAACAACTGTCAAATTTCAAAATGGCATTTACGGCAACCCCAGAAGAGCCTCATTAAAATGGTGGTCAGCGGCGCCAATGAATCAGCAATTGGAAGTTTATCACAGTGCACGCAAGGATAAATTTGGCTACACAATTTCAACCGTCGGCTATCACAACGATGGCTACCGCATCGGTGAATCAGAGGCAAGGGCTCGTGTTTCCGGAACCGTTTTTCTGAAGCCAATGCTCGACAACCGCCTTAAATTATCATTAGGTTACAATTATCAAATGCAAAAAACAGGTAGTTTTTTAATTTGGGAAAGTGATTCATTGGCCTACACACCAAGCGGCTACGGTGATACTACCGCGGGTGCGTCAACGCTCAGTTACAATTTTGGCCAACGTCTTTACATAGATCCGAGTGCTAAATTGATAGACCGTAAAAAAAACATTCATCAACTTAAAACAAGACTATATTGGGTCGATAACGAAAACTTATCTAATAGCAATCAAAGTAACGCCGCTACTGTTTCCTACCTCGACTACACTTACCAATACAAATTAGGATCATTAGGCACTCTCAGTTCGGGTTTTTCTGCCATTTACAACCGTGTCAATTCCCTTCTTTTTGGTAATCATCAATCAGAAAACTATGCGGCCTATTCTCAGTTAGATTTGCATCATGGTAAATTAGACCTCACGGCCGGTGTACGTATGGAATATTTTAAAATGGATCAACTTTCACCCGATTCTAAATACAATATAGCATTACAAGATACACTTACACTTCCATTTTATCCGGTTTTCAGAAGCGCGCTTCATTATGAAATCAAGCCTTTTACTCATTTGCGTGCCAGTATTGGTCAAGGCATAAGGTACCCGTCGGTGGCCGAGCGATTTACGCAAACTTCTGTCGGAGCTTTAAATATTTTTCCAAACCCAAGCCTAAGGCCAGAGGTTGGTTGGGCCGCTGAATTAGGCGTAAAGCAAGGCTTCAAAATTGGTACTTGGAAGGCCATGCTCGATTTGGCGTTGTTTGTCAATCAATACAGAAATATGATGGAGTTTTCATTTATCTATTTCAATCCAATTAGTCAACAACCACTCAATCCGCTCAATCCGAGCCCCGCAGATATCGAGTTTTTAACAAGCGGCAATTATAATGTGAGTGATTGGGTAGGTTTTCAAGCGCAAAATGCAGAAAAGGCCCGGATTTCAGGCTTGGATTTGTCTTTCAATTCAATGGGAAAAATTGGCAATGTTGAACTAATTACCCTAATGGGTTACACATACATGAATCCGATTTCTTTAAATACAAATCCATTGTATATTGCTAATTTCTCAGACACCAATACGAATATGCTCAAGTATCGCTTTAAGCATCTTGCCAAAGCAGATATTGAAGTAGGATACCAACATTGGAGCATCGGTTTTTCTGCACGCTACAACAGCTTCATGCGTAATATTGATCGGGTTTTTGAAGACGATGTCGACCCCTCTCCAATCTCAAGTGTCTATATTCTTCCGGGTCTCAAGGCTTATCGTCAAAAGTACAATCAAGGAAACCTGGTCCTAGATTTTCGTTTGGCTTATGAATTTCAAGAAAAATACAGAGTGTCTTTTATTGTCAATAATTTCCTAAATGCTGAGTACACTACTCGTCCTGGCGATATTCAGGCACCAAGAAATTTTATTGTTCAGTTACAAGCGAAATTCTAATTTTAATGGCCAAGACCAAAAACATGAAAATACTCGGTATTATTCCTGCCAGATATAATTCTTCCCGCTTTCCAGGTAAACCACTCATAGACCTGAAAGGAAAAACCATGATCCAGCGCGTTTATGAAGGCGCTCAGCAATCTCAAAAAATTGATACGATTGTTGTTGCAACTGATGACCCACGAATTGTATCTGAAGTCCAACGCTTTGGCGGACAGGTTATGTTGACCAAGAGTACCCACCAAAGTGGAACAGATCGTTGTGCCGAGGTACTTGAGCGTTTTCCAGATTATGATATAGTCATCAATATTCAAGGAGATGAACCTTTAGTGAGTGCCGAGCAACTCGATACATTGCTGAGCGCTTTTACAGAACCACAAACTCAGATTGCCACTTTGGTAAACCCTGAAGTGAGCCAAGAAGACCTGAATAACCCAAACAGAATCAAAGTTTTGGAAAATGCCAAGCATCAAGCCATCTATTTTTCGCGCAGCGCTTTACCAAACATGCATTACGCCAAAACTACAGCTTTTCCTTGGTTGAGACATATAGGACTTTATGCTTATCGAACCGACATCCTTCTCAATGTCTCAAAATTAGAACCTTGTCTATTAGAGCAAGCCGAATCATTAGAGCAGCTGAGGTGGCTTTACTATGGCTTTTCTATTCAATTGGTCCGAACTAATATTGAAACACCAAACATCGATGTGCCAGAAGATGTGCAAAAGGTTTTACCTTTTTTGTAATCTGATCAGAGTTTTGTAAATTTGTTAGATGCAGGGTTTTGAAGAAATCTTAATTGAATTATTATTGCGCCACAATTGCGTGGTGGTACCTAGTTTTGGTGGCTTTGTCGCCAAGCAGGTTTCTGCTCAAATTGACTTCGAGAAAGGACAGGTCAACCCACCTAAAAAGGAGCTCCTATTCAACCGATTTTTACTCACAGACGACGGTCTTTTCTTAGCGGAATATGCCCGCAGAAATGGCTTGTTTTACGAAGAGGCTAAATCAACGCTACAAACTTACACTGATCAATTATTGTCAGCGTTGCGTGCGGGTGAGTATGTCAAGATTCCAAAAATCGGAACATTTTCTCGTGAGCTCGATGGCCAAATTCGTTTTGAGCAAGATCGTTTTTTCAATTTATTACTGAGTTCTTATGGTCTAGGCAATTTAAGTTTTGTTGCCACACAACTTGAAGAACAACCTTCAGAAACCCCGATTATTCAACTGCATTCTGAAGCCCCTGAAAGAAAACCTATCAAATGGGCACGCATTGCAGCAGCAGCTTGTTTTATTCCAATGGCATTTTATTCTGTCTGGATACCTACCAAGACCACTGCACTGAGTTCAGGTTTATTTTCTATTTCTGATTTCAATCCGTTTTCAAAAACCGGTGCCCCAAATTATAAAAAAGCAGATTTGAAGTTGAGTCCTTTGGCACTTGCTGAAGCTACAGAATCTTTAGAATTGCAGAAGGCGCCAACTGCCAAATACGCAGATTATTACTGGACTTCAGAGGTTCATTTCAAAGTAAAGCTTCCGAAAGAAAAACCCCAAATACAAGCTATTCAGCAAGTACAGCAAGTTTTGCCTGTTTCTGCAGGTTTTGACGTCGTCGTCGGGTGTTTTTCTAATGAACAAAATGCACGCAATCTACTTTTAAAATTGCAACGCGACGGCTTTGCTGCCCGCATCATTCCTGGCGGGACACTCATCAGAGTGAGTGCCGGAAACGCTCAAAATTCGGCGGAATTAGCAGCGCTTGAACAACGTGTCGCAGCCAGACAACTCCAAGGTTGGATCTATAAAAACTAATATAAACTCATGAAAAAAATCTTCAGTATTTTACTATCCGTTGGGATCAGTACAACAATGCTTTTTGCACAATCTACCAATGCAGAAGGCAGTAAATACCAATTCAAAAAAATTGTTCACCTTGACGCAACACCAGTCCAAAGTCAAGGGCAAACGGGTACGTGTTGGTCTTTTTCAGCTACTAGTTTCTTTGAATCAGAAATTCAACGTTTGAGCCCAAAAACACCTGTGATTTTATCCGAAATGTATGTAGTACGTAAGGCTTATGAAATGAAAGCTGACAAGTATGTCCGAATGGATGGTAAAATTAACTTTGGAGAGGGTGGTGCCTTTCATGATGTGCCACTCGTTATTTCAAATTTTGGAATTGTTCCTTACGACGTTTACACTGGTTTAAATGGCTCCGATAAATACAATCACGGACAACTAGTGACAGAGCTCAATGCAGTAATGTCAGATGTTTTAGCGGGCCTCAGTAATCCTGACGGAATTAACTCGGATTGGAAGCGCAAGTTTAACTCAATTCTTGATTACGGAATTGGAAAAGACGTGGTAGATTTTGAATGGAACGGTAAAAAATACACTCCAAAAACCTACGCAGCATCGCTAGGTCTCGACATGAACAACTACGTGTCTTTAACGTCATTTACAAATCACCCAATGAATAGCCAATGCATGCTCGAAATCCCAGATAACTGGGCTTGGGGTACAAGTTACAATGTAAGCCTTGACGACCTCGTTGAAACAACTATTTCAGCACTGAAAAATGGTTACACCATAGCTTGGGGCGCGGATGTTTCTGAAAAAGGTTTTAGTTTCAAAAATGGCCTGGCAATTGTACCTGCTGACCCAGCCATGATTGAAGTTGTTGGCAAAGACGACAAGCGTTTCAATGATGCAGGTGCTGAGCGCAAATCAAATGCATTTCTTGAGCCAATGAAAGAATTGGCTATTACACCAGAATTACGTCAAAAGGGGTATGACAACAAAACAACCACAGATGATCACGGAATGCACATTGTTGGTTTATACCAAGATCAAAACGGTACCCGCTATTTTTTAGTTAAAAATTCGTGGGGTACCAGTAATTTGCCAAAAGGTTACTTGTATGTTTCAGAGAATTATTTCCGCTACAAGACCATCAATATTTATCTTCACAAGGATGGAATTCCTGCCAACGTGAAGAACAAAGTCAAGTGGTAGTAGCATACAGTTTCTCTGCAACACCCAATCTTTGGAACAAAATTTGAACCGCTAATAAATAAACAAGCACCATGAAAAAACTAATTATTATTCCCTTTGCAGTTTTGGCTATTTTATCTTGCGAAAAATGGCGTTCTGGCAGAGAAATCCTGAGTATTCAAACTGCCCAAGTTGAAGCTGCATTTGATGAAATGACCAATATTTCTGATCAAGCAGTTAATGGCGAATTGGTTTATTACAAAAGCGGTTCAGTCATTTTTACCAAGCCCGGTGACAAACCCATTTTAAGAAAAACACAGTGCAACGTGGTCATCACCCTTGATACAACATCTACCCCTCATTCTGTAACCGTCGATTGGGGCAATACAAACTGCGATTGCAACGACGGTAAAACACGCCGAGGTAAAATTGTGACCACCTTCACTGGGCCTTACCTTGCACAAGGAACCATCCTTACCCATACGCCAATCGACTATTACGTCAATGACATTCATATAGAAGGCACCCGAACGGTTCAGAACATGGGTTTAAATGCCAATAACCAACCCTATTTTAATGTTGAAGTTGATGGTTTCGCTACATTTCCAACAGGTGAAACGCTAAGCTATTTGTCATCAAGGGTTCGAACTTGGATAGCCGGCTCAGCTACACCACTTTACCGTTGGGACGACCAATACCAAATAACAGGTTCAGCTAGTGGCAACCACTCTAATGGCAATAGCTATACGGCCACCATTTCCAATCCTTTACAAATCAATGTAGGCTGTGCCCGGCCAGTAAGTGGAACAATTGAACTTACACCATCTGGGCTTCCTACCAGAATTATTGACTACGGTAATGGCACCTGCGACCTTACATTTACCGTAACCGTAAATGGAAATACCTATACATTTAATTAGTAAAGCATTGATAATCAGTTGTTAAAGTGTTCAAAGTGTCATTTGAACACTTTTTCTTTTTTATTGTTATTTTTGTATCAAATACAATAATTAAATTATGAAAATCGTCGGTGTTAATGGATTTGGTAGAATTGGGCGTTGTTTCACGAGAATTGCGCTCTTAGATCCACAAGTTGAAGTTGCTTTAGTAAATGATTTAGCAGATATTCAAACGCTAGCTCATTTATTGAAATACGATAGTATCCATGGTCCTTTCAATCTGGATTTCAGCATTGAAGGTACAAGCCTTGTTTTTTCTAATGGTAAAAAAATTACCTTTATCAACGAGCGCGACCCTGAGCAAATCAACTGGTCTGCTTATGGTGTTGAGGTTGTTGTGGAGTCAACAGGCTTGTTCCTAACACGTGAGGCTGCCTCAAAACACCTCAAAGGTGGAGCAAAGCATGTTGTCATTAGTGCTCCTGCCAACGACGAAGATATTCCGTCGGTTGTACTTGGTGTCAATGATCATCAAATAGACTGGAAAGAAACTGTTATTTCTAATGCGTCTTGCACCACAAATAATGCAGCACCTATGGTGAAAGTACTCAAAGAACTTTTTGACATCCAAGTTGCTTACATTTCAACTGTTCACAGCTATACCTCTGATCAGCGCTTACACGATGCGCCTCATAAAGATCTGCGCCGTGCAAGAGCTGCTGCCAATTCTATTATCCCTACTTCAACAGGAGCAGCTAAAGCCATCACACGTATTTTCCCAGAATTGAAGGGCAAAATTACAGGCGGAAGTTTTCGTGTTCCGGTTTCCGATGGTTCAGTAACCGAAATGACACTCGTTACCAACGACGACATCACAGTTGAACAAATCAATGCGGCAATGAAAACTGCTGCAGCTGGTCCGCTAAAAGGAATTTTGAAATATACCGAAGACCCAATTGTTTCTGTTGACGTAATTGGTAATCCTCACAGCGTTGTTTTTGATGCGGGCCTTACTACTGTTTTCAATGGCCTCATCAAAGTTGCTGGATGGTATGACAACGAAGCTGGATACTCTAACCGCTTGGTTGAGGTCGTAAAAAAATTCTAGGCCAGTTTTAGGCCTCAATGGCCTGTACTCCTGGTAGCACTTTTCCTTCAAAATATTCTAGCAGCGCACCTCCGCCTGTGCTTACGTAGCTTACGTTTGCTTGCAAACCGAATTTTTGAACGGCTGCAGCACTATCGCCTCCACCAATCAAACTAAAGGCACCGTTTTTAGTGGCTGTTGCTACTGCGAGTGCAACGGCTTTGGTTCCTTCTTCAAATGCGGGCATTTCAAATACTCCCATTGGCCCGTTCCATAATATGGTTTTGCTGTTTTGTAAAACCTCTGAAAACGACTGAACGGCTTTTGGCCCGATATCGAGGCCCATCCAGTTTGCCGGAATTTCATCAGAAGGTGTTTGTTGTGTGGATGCGTCAGCTGCAAATCGATCGGCTATAATGGCGTCAGTTGGTAGATGTATTTGCACACCTTTTGCATTGGCAATTGCTAAAATTTCCTTGCACGTTTCTAAACGTTCTTCTTCACATAAAGAAGCGCCAATTTCACCACCTTGTGCCTTGAAAAAAGTATAAGCCATGCCACCACCAATGATGAT
>JBJTCG010000030.1:0-13118 GCA_046091725.1 Flavobacteriales bacterium
CTGGAATAGTGTACTGGTAACATTTTTGATTGTTGTGCAAAACGACCGGCAAGTCTTGTGCAGACATTTGCAACACAATACCAAACAAAGCAGCTATCAGGAACCTCAAACGCATGTTATTCCCATTCAATAGTGGCAGGTGGCTTAGAACTGATGTCGTAGGTAACCCGATTGATGCCACGAACTTGATTGATGATACGATTGGAAACCTTTGCTAAAAACTCGTATGGTAAATGACACCAATCGGCAGTCATGCCGTCTGTGGATGTAACAGCACGGAGCGCAACCGCGTTTTCGTAAGTACGCTCATCACCCATAACACCGACAGACTGAATAGGTAAGAAAATAGCACCAGCTTGCCAGACGTCGTCGTAGAGGCCGTCTTCTTTAAGGCTATTGATAAAAATAGCATCGACTTCTTGCAAAATACGGACTTTATCGGCTGTAACTTCACCTAAAATACGGATACCAAGCCCCGGACCAGGAAACGGATGACGACCTAAAATGCGGGCATCGATGTCCAAAGAACGCCCAATGCGGCGAACTTCGTCTTTGAAAAGCAAGCGCAATGGTTCGACAACTTGTAATTTCATGTAGTCAGGCAAACCACCAACGTTGTGGTGAGACTTAATGGTTTGAGATGGCCCACCAGTAGCCGAAACAGATTCAATGACATCTGGATAGATGGTACCTTGACCCAACCACTTTGCGTTTTCAACCAATTTGGATTCTTCGTCAAAGACATCGACAAAGATTTTACCAATTGCCTTGCGCTTGAGCTCAGGATCTGTGAGGCCCTTGAGTGCTGCATAAAATCTGTCAGAAGCATCTACGCCTTTGACATTTAAGCCCATGCCTTGATAAGAGGCCAAAACTTGTTCGAATTCGTCTTTACGCAACAGACCGTTGTCGACAAAAATACAGTGCAAATTGGCACCAATTGCTTTGTGCAACAAAACAGCCGCTACGGAAGAATCAACACCGCCAGACAAACCAAGGATTACTTTGTCTGTGCCAAGTTGGGCACGCAAACGACTGGTTGTTTCTTCGATAAAAGAGTCAGGGGTCCAGTCGCAGCTGCAACCACAAATTTCAACGATGAAATTTTTGAGTAAGATTTTGCCTTCGGTAGAATGGTATACTTCGGGGTGGAATTGAATGCCAAAAGTAGTTTCGCCTTCAATAGCATAACCCGCTACTTCTACATCGTGGGTAGAACAGATAATTTGGTAATTGCTCGGGATATGCTTGATGGTATCGCCATGTGACATCCAAACCTGCGAACCTTGAGACATTCCTTTGGTCAGGATATGTTGCTGGTCGAGGTAGCTCAGATGCGCACGACCATATTCTCGGGTATTGGATGGCAATACTTCGCCTCCGAAATGATGTGCTAAATATTGGGCACCAAAACAAACGCCTAATAATGGTAATTTTCCTTTGATGGCGCTGAGATCTGGCATTGGTGCTTTTGGATCGCGCACCGAAAAAGGACTACCCGATAAGATAACACCTTTGACGTTTGGCCCAAGCTCTGGAATCTTGTTCCAGGGATGGATTTCACAATAAACATTGAGTTCGCGGATTCTTCTGGCAATCAGTTGAGTATATTGAGAACCAAAATCGAGGATTACTATTAATTCATGCATGCCACAAAGATAGCTGAAATAGCGCTTATTTTGAGGCGAAAATCCATAGAAATCATTAATTTTGAAGTTCGCTAAATTGAACACACACATGATCGGGGATTTACTCAAATCGATATTCGGAGACAAGAATGCCAAAGACCGCAAGGAATACTGGCCTTTCGTAGAAAAAGCAAACGCAGCCTGGGAGCACATCAAACAACTCTCAGATGACCAACTTCGCGGCAAAACGCAAAGTTTTCAAGCACAAATAAAGCAAGCAATTGCAGCACTTGAGGCAGAACTTTCAGCATTTGAACTCAAAGCAGCTGACCTTCATACATCATTTGAAGAAAAAGAAGCACTCTACGAACAAATTGACCAACTTGTCAAGCGCATTGACGAACGCATTGAAGAAGAATTGCTCATTATATTACCAGAAGCTTTTTCAGTTGTCAAAGAAACTGCGCGTCGTTGGTCCGAAAACGGACAACTCAAAGTAAGCGCCACAGACTTTGACAAAGAATTAGCCGCCAAGCGCGACGGCATCAGTATTGAGGCAGACTCCGCCATTTGGCACAACGAATGGACAGCCGCTGGCAACCGCATCAACTGGTCTATGGTTCATTACGACGTCCAATTGATGGGAGGCGCCGTATTGCACCGCGGAAATATTGCCGAGATGCAAACCGGTGAAGGTAAAACACTGGTGGCAACGCTTCCTGTTTACCTCAATGCACTTGCTGGTAAGGGCGTCCATGTGGTAACCGTCAATGATTACCTCGCCAAGCGCGATGCCGAATGGATGGGCCCACTCTACGAATTTCATGGTTTGCGCGTTGACTGCATCGACAAGCACCAACCCAACTCCCAGAGCCGACGTCAGGCCTACCTTGCCGATATCACTTTTGGAACCAACAACGAATTCGGCTTTGACTACCTTCGTGATAACATGGCAGGTCATGTCGATGATATCGTGCAACGCAAGCATCATTTTGCCATTGTCGATGAAGTTGACTCCGTCTTGATCGATGACGCCAGAACTCCATTGATCATCGCTGGGCCAACACCAAAAGGCGACGAACACGAATTCCATATCCTCAAGCCGCGCATCGAGCGTGTCGTAGAGGCACAAAAAACATACGTGCAACAATGCTTGTCTGAGGCCAAAAAACTCTTGAGTGTTATCAACGAGCCCAACCCAGACAAAAACGAACAAAAACGCATGCTTGAAGAAGGTGGCATTGCCCTTCTCAGAGCGCACCGCGGTTTGCCAAAAAACAGAGCCCTGATCAAATTTTTATCAGAGCCTGGTATCAAAGTGCACCTTCAGAAAACCGAGAACTTCTACATGGCCGAACAAGGCAAGCAAATGAAGAAGATCGACGTCGAGTTATTTTTTGTCATCGACGAAAAAAACAACTCTATAGAACTCACAGACAAGGGGATTGACCTTGTGTCTGGCCAAGAAGACCGCGATTTCTTTGTCATGCCAGACATCGGCGCTGAAATTGCCAGATTACAAAAAGAACAACTCGACAAAGACGCCTATCTTGAGCGCAAGGATGCGCTAGTCCGCGACTACTCTATCAAGTCCGAGCGCATTCACTCAGTTAGTCAATTATTGCGTGCCTACACGTTATTTGAAAAAGAAGTAGAGTACGTCATCATGGACGGCAAAGTCAAAATTGTCGACGAATCTACTGGTCGAATCATGGAAGGACGTCGTTACTCAGACGGCTTGCACCAGGCCATTGAAGCCAAAGAAAACGTTACCGTTGAGGCAGCTACTCAAACATACGCATCCATTACGCTTCAAAATTATTTCAGGATGTACCACAAGCTCGCGGGCATGACCGGTACGGCCGAAACAGAAGCCCGAGAATTCTGGGATATCTACAAACTAGACGTAGTGGTTGTCCCGACAAATCGCCCTATTTCTCGCAAAGACCAAGACGACTTCGTTTATAAAACAGCCCGAGAAAAATACAATGCCATCATTCTAGAAATTGAAAGTTTAGTAGCAGCTGGTCGTCCAGTCCTCGTCGGGACCACAACTGTAGAAATTTCTGAGTTGTTGTCGCGAATGCTGCAAATGAAAAAAATTCCGCATCAAGTACTCAACGCCAAATACCACCAAAAAGCAGCTGAAATAGTTGCCAATGCCGGGCAAGCCGGAACAGTAACCATTGCTACCAACATGGCAGGTCGTGGTACCGACATCAAATTAGGCGCTGGCGTCAAAGAAGCCGGAGGTTTGGCAATTATCGGAACAGAACGCCACGACTCTCGCCGCGTTGACCGCCAGTTGAGAGGGCGCTCTGGACGTCAAGGAGATCCAGGATCTTCTCGCTTCTTTGTCTCTCTTGAAGACGACCTTATGCGTAAATTTGGTTCTGAACGCATTGCTTCCATTATGGACCGCATGGGCCTCAAAGAAGGAGAGGTAATTACTGCCGGAATGGTTTCTAAATCCATTGAGCGCGCTCAGAAAAAAGTAGAAGAAAACAATTTCGGGATGCGTAAAAACCTCCTCGAATACGATGACGTCATGAACGCTCAGCGCAAGGCCATCTACAAGAAGCGCCGCAACGCGCTCTACGGTGACCGCCTCGACATGGACATCGACAACATGTTCTATGAACTCTGTGAAACGACCGTAGCGGCACACGCCAATGGTGAATTCCAAGATTTCGAACTCGAAGTTTTACGCCTCATCGGTATTGAAGCACCAGTAGACGAAGCAAGTTTCAAGAGTATTTCTACCCAAGAGCTCACAGAACGCACTTATCAGTCGCTGCGCGAAGCCTATGACCGCAAGTGTGAAAAAATAGCACGCTTGGCATACCCTCAAGTGAAGCACGTATTCGAGACCATGTCTCAGCAATACAAAAACATTGTGTTCCCACTAACAGACGGCCGCAGACAACTCCAACTGATTGTCAACCTTGAAGAAGCCTACAATACAGAAGGGAAAGTCATCAGTAAATATTTTGAGCGCAATGTCATTCTCAGTAAAATTGATGAAGAATGGAAAGAACACCTCCGCGAAATGGACGACCTCCGCTCAGCGGTGCGCAATGCCCAATACGAGCAAAAAGATCCATTGGTTATTTACAAACTTGAGTCCTATGAACTTTTCCGTTCGATGCTCAATCGCCTCAACGAAGAAGCACTTGAACTACTCATGAAAATGGACGTTCCTGTTGAGCAACAAATTGAAAGCACCAACAAAGAGGATCACCAAAATCATTACGAAAAAGCGCAGCTTTCGGCCACTAGCAGCACCACCCCTCCAGCATTTGAGGGTCGTGAAGGCTACGAACAAGCCATCGCTAATTCAATGCCTCAACGCGAGAAACAACAGCCAGTTGTAGCCGATCCTAAAATTGGCCGCAATGACCCTTGCCCTTGTGGTAGTGGCAAGAAATACAAGCAGTGTCACGGACAATAACTAACTGATGCACCCGATTCAAATTGCAGTCATTGGTTCCGGTAGGGTCGCTCAAACGCTTTTGCGACTTGCTGCCGATGCGCAAATTTCAATTTCAGGCATCTATGCTCGCAATCAAAATAAGGCGGATGCCCTTGCTTTGCAATACAATTGTACAGCAGCAAAATCCATCCAAGACCTACAAGCTGACCTCATCCTGGTTTGTGTTTCAGATGACGCGCTACCTGAAGTACTTGCTCAACTAGCGCCTCAACAATTTGCGGCTTACACTGCGGGTAGCCCAAGTATCAAGTTGTTTGCGCACAACAACCTCGGCGTATGTTATCCGTACCAAAGCATCTCTCTAAACCGAGACCTTTTGGCCTCTGATATCCCTTTCATGATCGAAGGTAAAAACGACTTCGTTTTACAGCGCATCACTGCTTTTTTACAACAACTCGGAGCCCAATTTCAACTCTGTGGTTCTGCCCAAAGATCACAATACCACTTAGCTGGTGTTTTTGTCAATAATTTTGGTAATCTCATGCTCCTAGAGGCCAGTAAAATTTTGGCCGATGCCAACTTAGATTTTACACCCGTTTATCCATTGCTCAACGAAACCATTGCCAAGGCAATCTTGATGGGCCCGGAAAAAGCTCAGACTGGCCCAGCCCTCAGACACGATCAAAACACCCTTGAGCGCCACAGAAATCAACTGAGTGGCCAACAGCTAGAAGTTTACAACCAACTCACTAAACGCATACAAGACCTCTTTAAAAATGCTTAGCTACAAACAAAGACTCAATCAAATAAGCACCTTTATTTTTGATGTTGACGGCGTTTTCACCGATGGAAAAGTTTACCTCATCAACGATGAAATTGTAAGAGCGCTCAATTCAAAAGACGGCTACGCAGTTCAGTATGCTGTTAAAATGGGGTATCGTATTTTTTGTATAACCGGTGGTTCTTCACCTGAAGTGAAAAAACGTCTAATGGGCCTAGGGGTTCATGATGTATTTCTGGGTGCCCACAACAAACTTGAGCGCTACGAAGCCATCAAACAACAATACGGCCTACATGACGATGAAATCGCCTACATGGGTGACGACATTCCTGATATCCCTGTTTTGCGAAAGGCAGGCTTGTCAACTTGCCCGCAAGATGCTGTTTCAGATGTAAAAGCTGTGGTGCACTATCAAAGTCCTTTCCTAGGAGGCAAGACTTGCGTCCGAGATCTCATTGAACAAACCTTGCGTTGCCAAGGCAAATGGCTCACTGAATTGGCCTACGAGTGGTAGCCCAATAGCGCTGCAACTCAGTCACTAACTGCAATTGATTCTGACAACGCCTTAGGTTGTGGTATTCATCCTTTACTTTGTAATAATGATTTCCCTCCAAAAAATCGGTCAAAAAACGCATAGACTGTACTAAAATCGCTCCTTGAACGGCACCAAACAACTTGTTTTCATCCACTCCAAAAGTGGTCAACAGTGCCTCAAAAACACTTGCCTTGAAAAGGCCTTTCTTCGTATTTACCTCCTCGCCCAGACTGCAAAACGAACGAATCATATCGGCATAATCGTAATACGGACTACCAAATTGAATGGTATCCCAATCAATTAATGACCTCACCGTTTTTGCATTGGTAGCAAACAAATAATTGCTCAATTTTGGATCCGCATGAATCAGCACTTTCGGCTCAGTATCGAGAAGTTCTTGCCAAGCATGGATGAGGTGAATTTGTTGTTCTATGGTGCGTATTTCCTTACTTGCGGTTACTAATTGCAATTGGTTGGCATTTTGCTTCGCTACTTCATATGCACCTAACCTAAAACTCGGATTTAAAAAGTTTTTGATGGGTGCAGTCCAGTGTTCTATATTCACTTTTTGAAGTGAAGTGTGGAATTCTAACAAAGCACTTGCTGCCAAACGAGCAATATTTTCATCGAGTTGGCTGAGGGATATGCTTGGCGATATAGCGCGCTGCAACCTGAAATATTGATGTTCATATTCAAAACACGTGCGGCCCTCAATTGCTATAAATTCTAAAGCAACCAAACGCTCTAGCACTATTTTTTGGGAAAGCTGCTGAAGTTGATCCTGTAGCAACATCGGATTTTTAAATACCGAAGTATTAATTTGTTGCAGGATAAAATTATGCGTGGGTGTCCGGACCAACCAAGTATGATTGATCAAACCAAGATCAATGGGTTTGACTTCCGTTACGCTTAAACCCCAAATGCTCGATAATAAATGTTTCAGATCCATTCTTCGAAATGCTTGGGATAATGAACCTGTTCGAGTTGTTCAATTTCTTGAAATGCTATTTGCAAATCTTCCGGGTATGTCAGACCAAACCATTTACCAGTTGATTTGGTCACATGGACCACAAAAGCGTCGGTTTCAATGGCTTTTTGAATGGCATTCGGCAAATAAACTTCTTGTTGTGCATCTTCAGCGTTCTCAGTGAGAAACGCTTCAACGTAAGATTGTAGAAAATTGAGGAATTCTGCAGGCATTAGCCATGCATTCATCGAAATGAGGGTATCACGAGGAAAGGTCATCCCAAACTCATCTTCGATGCTTCCTTCAACTAATTTAAGTTTGGTTTTTTCTGTGATTTTGGAAAGTAAATCCCCATTCAATGCGCATATTCCTCTTGAAACAGAGCCAAATGAACTCAATGTTTCTCCTAATTCATATGCCAAACAAGCTGCACGAACTCCTTTCTCTTGTAAATATTTCACTTGGCTAAAAAGTTCAGCGCCGTAATAATCATCGGCATTGAGAACCAGAAAACCACCCGACCAATGACCGTTCAAAAAATGAAGCGCATGTGCTGTACCCCAAGGTTTAGAACGGTTTTGTTCTTGTAGCAAAATTTCAAAACGACTTGGATGTATCCATTTTTGCAATTGCGCTTTGATGTCGTCTTGCATTTCTGAACGAGTAATGACAAACACCTTATCAAAGCCAGCCTTCATGGCGTCGTAACAGGCATATTCGAATAAAAATCGGCCATGTTCGCCAAAGGGCGCTATTTGTTTGGCGCCTCCAAAACGCGACCCCAAACCACCAGCTAATATGACCAATCCTAGCTTAGTACTTGGCATCTAAGGCAAAAATGGGCTTTCTGGTTTTCCACATACCTTTTGTAAAGTCAGGTATATCTTGAGGGGCGCCATTATCGGCAACTGATTTTTCACTCAATGGTGTAATGGCATACCAAGTTGCTAAATCGTAAACATCGAGTGGAAACGCTTCATTGGCTTTGATGCATTCAATAAACGCGTTGTCAACGAAGTAATCCATGCCACCGTGACCCGAACTTTCAGCAGCTGCCGCGTTTTGTTTCCAAAGCGGATGATCGTATTGCTCGAGCCAGTTTTTCGAGTTATCCCAACGGTGCGAGTGCTTCATTTGATCCTCGAAGTAAATATGACCTTGCTCTGGGTCTCCCCAACCGAAATCTTGCCAAATACCTTTTGTTCCTTGCACGCGGAATCCGAGATTATAAGGGCGTTGCAAACTGGTATCATGGGTTAAAATGATGGTTTCACCATTGGCGCATAGCAAATGCGTGGTCACGACATCGCCTTGCTTGAATTCAATTTTTGCATTTGGATGTTCAGGGCCACCTTTCGGATGCTTCACGATATAATCATGTAATCCGCGGGCTTTACTTGAAAAAGAACTGAGCCTCAACAAACGATTGCCGCGGTTTAAATCGAGCATTGTGGCAACTGGGCCCAAGCCGTGAGTTGGGTACAACTCGCCATTGCGATTCAAGTAATGATTGGTGCGCCAAGCAGCTTCACTAAAACCTTTGTCGCCAAATTCAACACCAGAATTATAGGCACTATTGCCATCATTGAACAAAACACCGCGCAAATCGTGCTCATAGCCACCCTGGGTATGTACGATTTCGCCAAACATGCCTTGTCTGACCATATTTAAAATGGCCATGACATCGCGACGATAACAAACATTTTCTAGCGGCATTATTGGCACCCCGGTTTGCTCTGAAGTCTTGACATATGCCCAGCAATCTTCGAGCTTGATAGCACCTCCTACTTCCATACCTACGATTTTACCTGCTTTCATGGCTGCAATTCCGTGAGGAAGGTGCCATTCCCATGGAGAGCTCACAAAAACGGCATCGATATCTGTTCTGGCCAATAAATTCAGGTAATCATTGGGGCCATCCTGATAAACAACAGGCGTTGGATGCCCTGCTTTGGCAATGAGCGCTAGCGCATCGTTGATCATGCGTGGGTTGGGATCTGCAAGGGCAACGATTTCAATATCGGTACGCTTGAGCATTTCTTCAATGTGGGTCTGGCCCCTGAAACCTGTTGCAATAAATCCAAGCCTTACCTTTGATTTTTTGATTGGCTCAAATGCCTGAACATACTGCGGCAGCGCAAGCGCCGCCGCAGCTAAACTAGTTTGTTGAAGAAATGTTCTACGCTGCATGCACTATTTTTTACATGCAATATAAGCATTACTTTGTGAAGTCCAAATTGTAAACAACGGAAGTCCAAAGGGTATGATTGCGCTCTATATGAATGCCATCAGACTTAAAAACCATTTGATTCAAGTAACCTATTTGCAGATTAAAGTCAGGAGTAAATCGGTAACCGAGCGCCGTTATCAAACGATTTTGGTCGAGTATATTCTTTCCGATACCTTTCCCAAAGCCAATAAATAATTCGTCATTTACATTCAGGAAAAAACCCTTTCCTTTTTGCTGGTAACTTTCTTGTAAAGGAACGATTACTTGGCTTCTATAGCGCACGCGCTGACGAAATATCGTATCAATCCAACGCTGCTCTAAACGATATCGCTGTTGAAACTGAATATTACCAAGTTGCTGTTTGACGTTAACTTGTTGCCACAACCTGTTTTCATTGGTTTGTTTGGCAATTGGCTGTGTTCCGTAAGGATAACTGATGATCCAGCCATAGCCGCCAGAAAAAGTAAGTTCCTTACTAAATTTGTAATCGAGCCCAACTCTTGCCAAAGATTGTTGCCAGTCAGCAAAGCCATCTGCTCTTCTGAATTGGTATTCTGTATGTAAATCAAATTTTGGAGACAAGTGATGGTTGCCCTGATAAACTAGCCATCCATGTATTTGATCGTCAATTTGTTTTTGGGCAAAAAGTGCCGTAAAACTCGGTAACAATAGTGTTAAAAATTTAACTTTCATTTTTTTTATTTTTTAGTTCGAGCAGCCGCATGATGTTTAGAGCCATGAACTGCTTTGAAATCATGTAGACCAATGAGTTCTAATTTTCCGCCAGAGTTCTTGAAATCGTCTTGCAATAAATGAAGTGATTCTATGGCAGAGTGGTCGATAAATTGGCAATGTGTAAAGTCGATATGTACTTCATCGATGAGTTGGTATTGCTTGAGCACTTTTTGAAGACGCATAAAATTTGTGAAGACCAACGGGCTATTGATTTTAATCAAATGTTTTTCTTGGTTGAAACGCAACCTGAACAAATCAAATACATTGACTCCGCGAACAACGTGTAATAAAAATTTGAGCAAAATACCTGCAGCGATACCCACAAGCAAGTCAGTGGCAAGCGTAACAACAACGGTAATACAGAAAATAAGGAATTGATCAGCTCCAATTTTCAATGTTGAACCAAATTCTCTAGGGTGAGCAAGTTTCCAACCCACGCCGATTAATAATGCAGCCAATGCGGACATCGGAATCATGTCACTAAATGAAACATCAACTATCAAGAAGATCAGGATAAACATACCGTGAAAGAAATTAGCCCATTGTGATTTTGCACCATTGTTCACATTTGCTGATGAACGTGCAACTTCTGAAATCATAGGTAAACCTCCAAAGAATCCGGCAATCATGTTTCCTAAGCCTACGGCCATGAGGTCTTTGTCGTACTTTGATTTGCGTTTTTCAGGATCTAATAAATCAACAGCCTTGACAGTCAATAATGATTCTAGTGACCCAACCAAGGTGAACATGATGACAAACTTGATGAAAGTTCCAAATTGATTAAAACCTTCAAAACTTGCATTTACTCTTAATATATCAAAGAGGGCTTTGTCAAAAGATAAAAGCGGTTTAAAGGTTTCTGTGTTATGAATACCAAATACTTTTACCATACCAATTGCCACTAAAATAACAATGAGTGCAGAAGGAATTTTCTTCAATATTGGGTGCTTGAAATAAGGCCAAATAAAAACGATAGCCAAAGAAACCAAACCGATTACCGCAATTTGCCAATGTTCGAAAAAGTTTGGTATTGTGTGTTTAAATTCAGCTAATAATTCGAGTGGTTCTGTCATGGGCTTACCAGCTTCGGTAGTTGGTGAAAAACCAGCTAAAATGTGTACCTGCTTGCTCATGATTATGATGCCGATAGCGGCCAGCATCCCGTGCACGGCTGATAACGGAAATAAGTCAGTGTATTTTCCTAACTTGAAAAACCCCATCAGTACTTGAAGTGCACCAGCAACAACGATTGCACCGAGTGCCAAATGCCATCCAAGTTCATTATTGCCGTGTCCGAGTTCTGCAACTGAACCTGCTACAATGACAATCAAGCCAGCAGCAGGGCCTTTAATTGTTAGCGGTGCACCCATAATGAACGAAACCACTACGCCACCAATCATGGCAGTAATGAGCCCATATATTGGAGGGAAATCACTGGCTTTGGCGATACCCAAACTGAGTGGCAAGGCTAATAAGAAAATTAAAAAACCTGACAACATATCCTTTTGCCAGTGTGCTTTGAGCTCAGCTAAACCGAGTCTGTTATGAATTGAATTTTTCATAATTGATATTTTAAGAAGATCTTTTTGCGATTTGGTGATAGTTTTTAATATGCGGGCCTAAAAACACGCGGGCATAAATGCGCATCGTGGCAAGACCATTAATGACCAGACTGAATGCTGTAAAAAATGCCAGCCCGATCTGACTCAAGTGGATGTGAGAAAAGATGAGGTCTTCGCCAATAAACGATGGCGTAATCGGAAAGCCAGCTAAACTCAGGCAAACCAACAAGAAAACAAAGCCTGTTCTCGGGTATTCAAAAATATGTCCGTAGAAATTATCCAGGCTGATCCATTCTGTTTTGCGCATGCGGGTAAGAATGATATACCCTACTAGCCACGCAACTACAACCCCACTCAAATACCATACATGATGGGCATGATCAAAGTGTTCATTGAATGATAGCGCAAGTGAAATAGAGACATGATTGAACATGATTAGCGTCAGGCTCTTGCGAACAGAATCTCGTTCTGTAAAAGCCTTCACTGCAATTAAAAAGCCCCAAAAAGCGAAGAAAAATGGCAATTGATGGCGTAAAGTTGGCGTAAGCATTGCCTCGTTGATTCTCAGGAATAAACCAACACCAAGTACTATTGCCATCACCCAAAAAACGAATTTAAAATTCAAGATTTTCCAGCCACGTCCTATTTTCTTCAATGGATTCCAGATGATTCTGTAAAGTAAATTATCGAGGTTCCACTCCTTGAGATTCAAAATGTAGATGCGTTGCTGAAAGCGCGTCCAAGCGGTTGGCGTTTTTTCCTCTTCAATTGCTTGCTGATACAACTGTTCTCTGATTTTATGACTCACGATAGAAGGTGAAATCAATAATTGGTGTGTTCGAAGGTAAGCATTCCCTAAAATGTGGACAAGTGCCAAATTTTCAAGACCAAACGCAATTTCTACAAAAATGAGCCCAATCTGAGCAATTGAGGCATATGCAATCTGGCTTTTGATGGAGCTCTGCACCCTACTAATTGCTGAAGCAATGAGGGCGGTCAGCAAGCCACAAATAACCAGAAAGATTTTAAATGCCAATTGATTTTCCCAAAAATGCATGGTTCGGAGCATTAAAAACGCACCAATATGCACCGACATTGAGCCATAAAATATGGCACTTGATGGTGTGGGACCCTCCATGGCTCGTGGAAGCCAAGATGAAAAAGGTAATTGCGCTGACTTGGCTGCAGCTGAAACATAAAAGAGCAAAGCAGTTACCAGACCTATTCCGGATGCACCTGCAAGCTGT
>JBJTCG010000031.1:0-47238 GCA_046091725.1 Flavobacteriales bacterium
CTGCTCCGGTACTCTTAGTTGGTGATTTTAACATGGAACCAACCGATAAAGGGATTCAGCTGTTAAAAAGTAATTATCATGATTTAAGTTGTCGAGGTGATGAAACTAAACAATGCGCCCCGGCTACTTTTAATGGCTTTACAAAAGATCAAAACGATGACAAGCGCATAGACTATATTTTCGGTTCGGATAAAATGATATCGCTAAAAAGCAGTGTAATTGTAACCTCTTTTGGGCTCAGTTACCCTTCGGATCATTTTCCGGTTTTGGTAGTTTATAAGGTGTTGAGATAATTTCTATCTCAAACTACCTGCATCGCGCAAACCTTTATTCCAAAGATGAGCATTTTGTATGGCTGGAATAACTTCTTCTGGTGTGTCAACAATTGCATACAAATACTTTAAATCATCTGTCATAAAATGTTCATCGACTGCCTGTTGCATTAATTGATGAAAGACATTGAAATAACCTCTTGTATTGAGAATTACAATTGGTTTTGTGAATTGCGCAAGCTTTTTAAGCGTAATGGCTTCAAAAAGTTCTTCATAAGTGCCAGGGCCACCGGGTAGAGCGATAAGTGCGTCTGTTCCTTCAAGAAATTTGGCTTTACGCTCATGCATCGTTTCAGTATAAACAAAGTCTGAAACGCCAGTGTGTCCCCACTCTACTTCATTCATGAATTGTGGCATGATACCTTTTATTTGACCACCTGAGGCTAAAACGCTATCGGCCAATTGCCCCATGAGACCTGAAGAACCACCACCAAAAACTACTTTTACGTCATTTTCAACGAGCAAATGCGCCAAGCGCGAGGTTGCTTCAAAATATTCTGGATGAATACGCCCACTCGAGGCGCAATAAACACAAACTTGCATGGTTAAAATTAAAAATTATCAAAGAGCCTGGTTGATTTTAGTCTCCCATATTGTAGTCCCGGTGGCGTCTTTTATTTCAATCGATAAAACTCGCGCTTTGAATGCTCCTTCAACTTTTAAAACGCCAAAGTTCCTTTGTGCTATATGGCTACCGTCTACCCTTAGCGCATTTGCTTCATTTAGCGCGTCGTGAACTCCTGATGTTAAGGGAGAAACGGTGAGGTCATAAATGATTGGTTTACCCATTTCGTTTAAAACGCTCAACTCACTATGGTGTCTGTCGCCGGTTAAAAAGACAACATTTTTGATTTGATATTGGTAAATGAAATCAATGATTTCTTGTCTTTCTTTGTCAAAACCGTTGGCTGCGTAGTTTTCAAAAACAGGAGCGGTATTTAAAAATTGCCCACCTATTGCCACGAATTTGAAAGTAGCTTTGCTCTGAAGCAATTCTGATTTCAACCAATCAAGTTGCGTTGGACCTAAAATGGTCTTTACACCAGCATCTTGACTAATGGCCGAGCGTTCGTAGCGGTTGTCGAGTAAGAAGAACTGGCAATCTGACCACTCAAATTGCGTGGTAATGCCTTGAAGATTGGAATTGTTAGCAGCAGGATTTGCCCAAAATAACTCAAATAATTCTTTAGTGGTTGTCTTTTTCTCAAAATTACCATCACTGTCATTGGGGCCGAAGTCATGATCGTCCCAGATAGCGTATTGCGGAATATTAGCCAAAAGTTTTTGGAGTTCCGGTAAAGCTCTACTGTAACTGTAACGATGTGTCATGGCACTTCTTGTGGTTAAATCGGCATTTCGAAAGTAAATGTTATCGCCAAGCCACATTACGAATTTAGGAGAGCTCTGATATACTGCGTCGAAAATTTGGTAATCGCCACCATAGGGCTTTCCTGGTCTATCGAAACCTTCTTCATTGATATAAGCGCAAGAACCTACGGCAAAAGCAAAATCAACAGCTTTTTGCTTGATTTTCAAGCTTGCTTGTGTCTCAATGATTTGTGGTCCTATTGGAGATTCAAGATGCCCATTGATGACTACTCGGTATTCGTATTTTTTCGCTGGCTTGAGCTTTTCGACAACTTGTTGACAAACAAAAGCGTCGGCTTCCTTCGTTTTGTATACTTGAGTGTAAGTCCATTTTTTTTCACCAACAAGCCTTAAAGCAAACTGAACATCTTCATTTTTAGTTGTTTGAACCCATAACGCCACTTCCTTTTCTTGAACATAGCCAATCATAGGGCCGTTTTGAATTTGTGCAATAAGGTTGAAATTGGTCAGAAAAAGAAGGAGTGCAATGAGGAAGTTTTTCATGTTTCAAAATTCGGAATGAATTGTCAATTATATGTAAACTCAAATCTATTAAAAAAAGAAGCGCTAATTTTAGCGTACATCAACAACAATTGAAATATGAAACCAGAAAGTCTCATGATGAGCCATGGCTATAAGCCAGAGTTGAGCCAAGGCGCGGTAAAATGCCCAATTTTTTTAACTTCCACCTTTGTTTTTAAATCTGCCGAAGAAGGTAAAGATTTTTTTGAGCTTGCCTACGGGCATCGACAAAGCAAACCTAACGAAGAATTAGGATTGATCTATAGCCGAATTAACAATCCGAATCTTGAAATACTAGAAGATCGCTTGTCTCTATGGGATGCTGCTGCGGGCGCTGCTGTGTTTGAATCCGGCATGAGTGCCATTTCAACCGTACTACTTGAATTCTTAAAGCCTGGCTCGCTATTGCTTTATTCTGCTCCCGTATATGGTGGGACGCATCATTTTATCCATCATGTTTTAACCAAATTTGGCATTGATTCAGTGGAATTCGGTGTGAATGACAGCCATGATGAAATCATTCAAAAAATCGAAGCCAGTGGCAAAGCCAAAGAATTAGCACTTATTTACATAGAAACGCCAGCCAACCCAACAAATGACCTTTTTTCTATTTTAGATATGGTCGCCTTGGGTGAAAAATATAGTGTACTCAATGGCAACAAAGTATTTGTAGCGGTAGATAATACATACTTGGGTCCATTATGGCAAAAGCCTTTGAAGCTTGGTGCTGACATTACGGTTTATTCTGCAACCAAATACCTTGGAGGACATTCGGATTTAATTGCTGGAGCTGTAATGGGGACTGCAGAAGTGATTACCCGGGTTAAAACACTGAGGACGTTTCTCGGAAATATGATATCTCCTCACACTGCTTGGATGCTTTTGCGTTCGTTGGAAACACTGCAAATCAGAATGGAACGTCAGCAAGCAAATGCAAAAGAAGTTGCGCTATTCCTAGCACAGCATCCTATGGTTGAAAAAGTCTATTTCTTAGGAGAAGGAGGGCAGGTTTCAGCGGCTTCTCAAAAAATTTATCAGGAGCAATGTTCAGGCCCAGGAGCCATGATTAGCTTTGATATCAAAGGTAACGAGCAAACAGCATTTGCTTTTCTAAACCGTTTAAATTTATTCAAATTAGCTGTAAGTCTTGGTTCAACTGAAAGTTTGGCAGAACACCCTGCAACCATGACACATGTTGATATTCCATCAGCTGCTAAAATCCAAATGAATATCACAGAAAAACTCATCCGTCTGAGTATTGGTGTAGAAGATGCCAAGGATTTGATTGCGGATATCAATCAGGCTATGCAACACTAGAAAAAAATTGGGGCGCAATACCCCTATTTTTCTAATTCTGTTTGTTTTATATTGAGCTTTTCCTGGCAAAATCTTAGCCCAGTATAGCAATGGAAGCACATACTTTTTAAGAATGAAAATGCTCCAGCGTTCTTTGCTTTGATCGAATGTGAAAGCTTCTAGTGACTTGAGTTTTTTAAATTGATATATTTGTTCATGACTAATACCCAGCCAAAAAAATGGAAACTCATGTTGTTGACATGGTTCTTCATTTACCCGCTCATCAATATCCTTTTCTTCTTGCTTTTTCCGTTAATGAAAGAATGGCATCAGTTGCTCAAAACATTGACTCTTACGCTCATTCTAGTGCCTTTAATGGGTGCGTTTTTACCGAAATGGCACGGGCTTTTTAAAAATTGGATACATCAATAAATGAGTGCTTCGCTTCAAATTGAAAGGCTTGAAGAGCATTTGGATGGGCAAGAATTAAAACTACTCAAACTTTCAAATGGTTGTGCACAAGTCAAATTGAGCACTTTCGGTGCAACGTTACTCAGTTTTGATATCGAATACCCTGGCTTTGCTCCGAGAGATATTGTGTTGGGATACCAAGACTTAGAGAGTTATCAGGCGGCCTTTAAACAAAGTGGCAATGCCTATTTTGGTGCCATTGTAGGGCCGGTTGCCGGAAGAATTACTCAAGCAAAAATCCCATTCAAAGAGGCTTTTTTTGAATTTTCCCCAAATGAAGGAGTGCATTTATTACACAGCGGCTTAAAGAGTTTTTCTAATTCCAATTGGGAAGTTATTTCTTTTGAAGAGCGTCCTTTTCCAAGTGTGACCCTAGCACTCGAAACCAAAACAAGTCAAATAGAACTTCCTGGAAATTTAAGGTGCGAGGTCAGTTATACACTCAAGGAATTTGCCTTAGAAATAAAAATTGAAAGCATAGCCTTGGAAGATACTTTGGCCAATCCTACGCAGCATTCTTATTTCAATCCGAACGGACATCAAGGCAGTGTTTTAAACTCCGAAGCGTGGATTGCAGCAGATACCTTTATTGAGCTCAACAGAGAGAAATTGCCAACGGGTGAGCTTCTTCCATTAAACGTTCATCCTTCTTCTTCTTCTTCTTCTTCTTCTTCTTCAAGCACTCACTTTTTTCCGCTTCATCAAATCTTTGAAGGACTGGATCATTCTTTTTTGCTGAATGCCAATCGAGGCCAAGCTTTATTGATTGCCAATGATGGCTTTAAACTACGTGTAGACACGAATCAACCCGTTTTTCAAGTCTATGTAGGTGGTGCCGTTGAATTTACAGGTAAGTCTGGTCTAAGCTATCATCAGTACTCTGGTATATGTTTGGAGCAACAAGCAGAGCCAGATGCACCAAATCAGCCAAATTTTAGCGATATTTATCTGCTGAAAGGTCAAAAAAAGACCAATAGTATTGAGATTAGTTTTGATCAAAGCGTATGAAAATAACAACAATCATGCTCCTCTTTTGCTCTTTTACGCTCATGGCGTGTAAAGACAAAGTAAAGCCGAAGCCGCCCGTTACACCACCTACCCCTACATTTTATAAAGGTGCAGATGTTAGTTGGCTGGCCCAAATGGAAGCAACGGGCTATATTTTTTATGACGAAAACGGCAATGCGGCCGATTGTCTTGATTTACTCATGGCGCGCGGTATTAATGCCATTCGCTTACGTGTTTTTGTACACCCAAGTACAGATAAAACTAACGGACATTGTAGCCCGCAAGAAACTGCAGAAATGGCAGCCAGAGCTAAAGCCAAAGGCCTTGATGTCATGATTGATTTTCATTACTCAGACACCTGGGCAGACCCAGGCCACCAGGCAAAGCCTGCAACTTGGTCAAGCGTTTCTTTCGCTGTGCTCAAAGATTCTGTTTATGCACATACTTATCAAACTTTACAACTCCTTAAAAATGTAGGTGTTACACCTAAATGGGTTCAAATTGGAAATGAAATACCAAGCGGCATGCTCTGGCCTGAAGGACACACCAATAATCCACAGCAACTAGCACAACTGATTAACATTGGAAATCAGGCAGTGAAAGATATCGACACGACCATTCAAACAATTGTGCACATCGACCAAGGCAATGACAATGGTCGTTTTCGTTGGTTTTTTGACCTGATGCAGCAGCATGGTGCGCAATTTGACATCATCGGCGCATCCTATTACCCATATTGGCTCGGGACTGACTACACCGTTACGATTGCCAACCTTCAAAATAACCTCAATGACATGGTATCGCGCTATAACAAACCCGTCATGGTTGTAGAGGTTGGCGGCGACTACTGGCAAGTTGAAAATTCCAAAGACTTACTCATAGCAACTATAGGTGCTGTAAAAGATGTACCTCAAAACCAAGGTTTAGGAGTGTTTTACTGGGAGCCTCAAGGCGCCAAACCTTGGAGTGGTTATCAGTTGAATTGCTGGCAAGACAACGGGCGCCCCTCACCTGCCCTCGACGCTTTTTTGTATTAAGTTCTTTCTGGACAAAAAAATGAAAACCTTACTTATTTTCTCCTTTTTAATCCTCTTTAGTTTCTCTTCATTTGGACAACTGAAGCGGACCCTTTTCAATAACAATTGGGAATTTCAAATCAAGGCCTCAGACCCAGTTGCTGTTGTCAGCTTGCCGCATTCACCCAAATTGGAGCCTTTAGTAATGAATGGGCAATTTCAAGGAGAGGTCATTTATCGCAAAAGATTTGATTATCCCTTAGAAAAAGGAAAACACCTTTTTATTCAATTTGAAGGCGCAATGCATACCGCCACGGTTATCTTAAATGGCACACCTATTGGGAAACATATTGGAGGTTACCTGCCTTTTGAATTGGATTTAACCAGCGCTTTGAAAGATTCTGCTAATGTATTAGAAGTTTTTCTTGACAACCGCGAAGATCCAACAATCCCTCCCGGAAAACCGCTCAAAGACCTAGATTTTTATTATCATGCAGGCCTCTATCGCAACGTGTGGCTTCAGGAAGTTGGTGGTATTCAAATAGAAGATCCTTATTGTTATACAAGCAAACTAAACAATGTCAATGCCACAACGGAGGCTACAGTAAACCTCGATTTTGAATTAAAGTATCAACCTGAATGGGTCATTACACCTTGTCAGGTAACAGCCAAGTTAAGCAGCGGGGCAAATGCTTTAACCAATGAGAATTATTTGATTTCATTGACCAATCAATCATTCATTGACTCCACAAATTCAATTAGTTACACCGGAAAACTAACTGTTAAAAATCCAAATTTATGGTCGCCTGCTCGCCCTTTTTTGTACGAGCTTAGCATTACAGTCGTTTGCGCAAGTGATACAATTGCAAAGCAAGAAATGAGGGTTGGCATACGCAAAACGGAATTGAAGCCCGACGGTTTTTATTTGAACGGTAAAAAAATATTCTTGAGCGGCACTAATAGGCATCAGGAATATCCATATGTTGGTTATGCGCTTCCCGACAACGCACAATGGCGCGATGCTTATTTGATCAAGCAAGCAGGTTTTAATTTTGTCAGAATGTCTCATTATCCGCAAGCACCAGCCTTTTACGATGCTTGTGATGAACTAGGAATTATTGTAATGGACGCCATCGCTGGCTGGCAACATTTTGGCCCACCACCCTTTGAGCAACGCTGCAAAGCAGATTTACAGCAACTGATTTTACGCGACAGAAATCATCCGAGTGTTGTTTTTTGGGAAAACTCCATCAACGAGACCCAAATGCCTGAATCTTTCATGGTTGAAATGAACGCCATTGCACATGACTTATTAAAAGGACAAGGCTATACTGCAGGCTGGATCGATCATCCTAGTTACGATTTATTCATTCCTGCCCGACAACACGCCCAAGCCCCTAATTATTGGAATCAATATAAAAATAATTCAAGACCCATCTTTATTGCGGAATATGGAGATTGGGAATATTATGCTCAAAATGCAGGTTTGAATCAAACCCAATTTGCCAATTTAAAAACCTCAGAACGCAATTCAAGGCACCTCAGAGGAGCATCCGAACAAGCCCTTTTGCAACAAGCCTTTAATTTTCAGCAAGCTAGTAATTCGAACCGAAAAGGTCCAAACACTGTAGGAGAAGCAAATTGGTTGTGCTTTGATTACAATCGGGGTTATAGCCCAGATCTTGAAGCTTCAGGTTTATATGACATTCAGCGTTTGCCAAAATATGCCGTGGATTTCTACAGAAGTCAGCAAACTTTGGATCAAAATCACAAAGAACTGAGCATTGCTTCGCGTTGGAATGCAGCTTCACCATTAACCCTGACCATCTATTCGAATTGTCCACAAGTAGCACTATACCTCAATGATAGTCTGGTAGCGAAAAAAGTAGTGAGTAAAAATGAAAACTCAGATCAGCTCGCACATCCGCCCTTTCTTTTTGAGCTGAAAAAATTTCAAGCCGGAACTTTAAAAGCGATTGCTTACGATGTCAAGCAAAAGCCAATTTGCACAAGCATTGTCCGAACGCCTGGAAAACCTGTTAAAATCACACTAGAATTGGATACACTTCAATTTGGTCTAGATACAGCGAAAGCCGACCTTGTTTTTGTCAGGGCCAAACTCTATGACGCAAATGCTAATTTGGTTCCTAGTAATGAATATAAAGTCGTATTTAGTGTTGTGGCTCAAGATGCAGGCCTCATGAGCCCGGCCATTCAACCTCTTGAGGCTGGTGTTGCATCTGCCCTTCTGAGAACCGAAGCACCTCAAACAGAAATTGTTATCAAAGTCAACTTGCCTTTGTTGGGCTTGAGTGATCAATTGATTTGGAAACCATGATAAAGAAACTTCAACTCAAGGCTCCTGGTCGCATCAATTTATTGGGAGAACACCTTGATTACAATCATGGAGTTGTGCTACCTGCTGCTATCGACCGCTGCATTGAATTTCAATTTGTAGCCAATTCAAGTCAAAAAATAAGCATAGAAGCCCTCGATTTAGCGGAAAATTGGGAATTTGAAATTGCTAAACTCCCGACCCTGCAAGTCTCAGGTTGGCGATCTTATGCTAAAGGGGTGTTTTTATTGCTTGAGCTTGAGCAGTCCACGCTCGTGTCAATGGGCTTGAACATTCGTTTCAAAAGCGACATCCCAATCGGAGCCGGATTGTCTTCATCAGCAGCACTTTGTTGTGGCATGGCATTTGGTTTAAATGAGTTCTTTGAACTTGGCAAAACACGTTTTGAATTAGCGCTTGTTGCTCAACAAACCGAACACCAATTTGCAGGTGTTAAATGTGGCTTAATGGATCAGGTTGCTTCTTTATTTGGGCAGCAACATCATTTGTTAGCATTTGATTGCCTCACGCAAGAAATCAATGCTTTTTCCTTGCCTTTGGTTGGCGTACAACTATTTCTGATTGACTCTAAAGTCAAACACAATTTAGCGGAATCAGCCTACAATGAGCGGCGCGCACAGCTAGAGGATGCTTTCAATAAAGCTATTCTTTTGTTTCCTGAATTGAAGAGTTGGCGAGCTATTGAGCCAGACCAAGTAAGTATTTTATATACTCATTTAGATACAACAACCCAAAAGCGCTTGCGTTACGTGCTAGAAGAAATCAATCGAGTTAAAGAGGTTCAAAAGCTGTCAAAAGCAATTGCAGATCTCGTGAAAAATGGAAATTCGTTCGACTCCCTTTCTTTAACCGAGCACTATCAACAATTAGGAAAATTACTCAATGAAACACATGCCGGTTTAAGCGATCTTTATGAGGTGAGCTGTCTTGAACTCGATTTTCTTCAACACGAATTATTACAGAACAAAGATATCCTTGGAGCCCGCATGATGGGAGGTGGCTTTGGCGGTTGTTTGTTGGTCTTAGCGCAAGATAATTTTGAGCCCAATGTCTCACTTTCGCAATTATTTAAAAACTACACCCAACAATTTGGAATTCAAGCCATCTGCTACCCTATTCAATTAGCTCAAGGTGTACATCTTACGCAGCATGACGACATTTAATTTACAAACAAACCCTCATCGCCGCTTCAATCCTTTGCTCAATGAATGGGTATTGGTTTCTCCGCAACGCAACCTTCGTCCGTGGCAAGGTCAAAATGAAGCGCTCACAGCTCCTCAACTCCTTTTACACGATCCGAATTGCTATTTGTGTCCTGGGAATGCGAGATCTGGAGGTGAAATCAATCCAAATTACGAGGCTTGTTTTGTCTTTGATAATGACTTTCCTGCTTTAGCTTCATCCAAATCTTCCTCTTCTTCTTTATCTTCTTCTTCTCTTCCGATAACTCCTGCGACAACTGCTTCTTTTTTCCAGACTACTAGTGCGCGGGGTATCAATCGGGTTATTTGCTATGACCCAAGACATGATCTAACGATGTCTGGGTTGTCTCACGAAGCCTTGCTGCGCGTTATAGAAACTTGGAAAACACAATTTGAAGAATTAGCAGCCCTGCCTTACATTGATTACGTACAGATTTTTGAAAACAAAGGCGCGATCATGGGTTGTAGTAATCCGCACCCTCATGGTCAAATTTGGGCGCAGGAAGGATTGCCGTCTTTGGTTGCTAGAACGCAGCAGCAACTTCAGCATTATTACAATATGCATCAGGAACCTTTGCTGAATGCCTATTTACAAGCCGAACTCGAGGCTAATGAACGGATCATTTATCAAAACCAACACTTTGTTGTACTGGTTCCTTTTTGGGCTGTGTGGCCCTTCGAAACCATTATTATTCCTAAAAATAAGATCAAAAATTTAGCTGAATTAGACGCAATGGCGATGGATGATTTCGCGTTGGCGCTATCGAAACTAACGAAGGCATATGACGCTATTTTCAAAGTGAGTTTTCCGTATTCTGCGGGTTTTCATCAAGCGCCTTGTGATGGTTTGGCACATCCAGAATGGACGCTTCATATGCATTTTTACCCTCCTTTATTGCGCTCGGCTAGCGTCAAGAAATTTCAGGTCGGGTATGAAATGCTGGCAGAAGCCCAAAGAGATATGACCCCCGAGCAAAGTGCAGAAATTTTAAGATCTTGCCTGATTTAAGTATCAGCTTGCTGTGCTTGCTGATTTTTGTGGTGCGGTTTGTCTTCTTCAATTCGGACGTCCTCGATAAAAGGTAGTTTGTTCATGCTACTGATTTCTAGTGTGAAATAACCGTATTCTTCTGTGATTTTTCCATAGAGTTCATAGATGCCTTTGCCATAAAAGGGATGTTTTTCAAGTACTTGCGGAAAGTGTACTGTGTCAATGAAGTCTCCGGATGGATCTAGAAAAGTTCCAAAACTCATGAGTTCTCCTTTGCTAGTTTTGGTTTGCTTGATACTGACTAAGTAACCATAGGTGTGTATGACGCGCTGTGTTTGCGCCTGAAATTCTTGCGCGAGCACATATGGGCTTTTGATAGGGTTCTTGAGTAATGTAAAAGGGTCGCAGAGCGGAAATCCGAGTAGTTCAAATTGTTCAAAGGCAAGTTCGAAAGGATGTTCGTCTAGTGGCGGCAACTCGTGTGTGCGGTTTTGCATTGAAAATAATACTGGACTCTGTTGTTTGTGGCGTTGTTTGTGTTGGTAAAAATGAGCTTTCCAAAGTAATTCTTTTCGCGGCAAGCCAAAAGACCGCAGGGCACCTATTCGGATCAAAAGACTTAGTTGCTCGAGCGGAAGATGCAGACGTTGGAGGAGTTCGTCAAAATTTTCGAATTTACCACGCTGTATTCTTTGGTCGAGCAGCCTTTCAATGACCCCAGTTTCAAGGCCTGCAACCAAGTTAAAACCCAGAATAAGCCGATCAGCTTTGAGTGTGCACTGAAAACCACCCTCATTGATGCAAGGTGCTTCTATTTGAGCGCCAAAACGACGCGCTTCATGGACATAAATTTCTGTGCGGTAATAACCTCCAAAATTATTGATGCAAGCAGTGAGGTAAGCCAAAGGATAATGTGCTTTGAGGTAGAGGCTTTGGTAGCTTTCAACTGCGTAAGATGCAGAGTGCCCTTTCGAGAAAGCGTAACCTGCAAAGCTCTCGATTTGCTTCCAGATACTAGCTGCAAATTCAGTTGAATGTCCTTTTTTCAGGCAAGAAGCCATGAAGCTTTCTTGCACGCGCAAAAACTCGGATCTGGACCTGAATTTACCGGACATGCCGCGTCTCAGGACATCGGCCTCAGCAAGACTCAGGCCTGCAAAGTAATGAGCCACCTTGATGACATCTTCTTGGTACACCATGACGCCATAGGTGTCTGGCATAAGAGCGAGTAAAAGAGGGTGTATGTCTTTGCGTTTGTTAGGGTCTCGGTGCCGAACAATGTATTCGCGCATCATGCCCGATTGCGATACACCGGGCCTAATGATCGAACTGGCTGCTACTAAAGCAAGATAGTTGTCTACTTGTAGTTTGATCAAGAGCATGCGCATGGCCGGAGACTCTACGTAAAAACACCCCAAGGCCCAGCCTCGACGCAAGAATTCGGCAATTTTTGGATCTTGCTTGAGGTATTTGATATCGTGGATGTCGTGGGGTTTTTCTTCGGGGTCAAGTTGTGCAATGATATCGATTGCTTCTGCAATTTTGCCCAATCCTCTTTGGCTCAGCACATCAAATTTGTACAAACCGACATCTTCTGCTTCGAGCATAGAGAATTGTGTAGCTGGATATCCTTTGGGGGGTAGAAAACTAGCTGAAAACCAAGAGATCGGGCGCTCGCTAATGACAATGCCACCCGCATGTAAACTAAGGTGCGATGGCAATCCGGCAATATACTTGGCATAACGCAAAATGAGTGTGCCCATTTCTGAGAACTCAGCCAAACTGCCTCTTCCCCTACTCAGGTTTTTGCTTGCGGTTGCTGGCAAACCAAAGACTTTGCTGAGTTCGTGGATACAAGCGCGGTATTGAAAAGTGTTATAGGTACAGAGCCAAGCCGCGTTGGGATAACGCTCAAAGATATAGCGAATGACGTCGTCGCGGTCTTTCCAAGAAAAATCGATGTCAAAATCTGGTGGGTTTTTTCGGTATAAGTTGATGAAACGCTCAAAGTAGAGGTCAAGCTCTAGTGGGTCTACGTCTGTGATGCGCAACAAGTAAGCAACAATGCTGTTGGCGCCACTGCCTCTCCCAACATAGAAATAACCTTTAGACCGAGCATAGGAAGTGAAGTCCCAGGTGATCAGGAAGTAAGATAAATAGTTCTTTTGCGCAATGATGTCAATTTCCATCTCGATGCGTGCGATGATTTCGTCGGTAATGACTTCATAGCGATAGCCAAGGCCTTCTGCACAGAGTTCTTTGAGTAGCTCGATGTCGCTGTCGGTGCTACCTGTAAAGGTTTTGGGTTGTTGAGGAGCTGCGTTTTCACCAAACTCAAACTGACACCTGCAGCTTTGTAGTTGTTGTCGGGTATTAGAGAGCAACGTTGGCGCGGCAGCAAATGCTGCTTCAATTTGTGCAGGAGTTTGAAATATTTGAGAAGACTTAGCATGAGCAGTAGGCTCAAGCTTTGATAGCAGACAGTTGTCAGAGATGGCACGCAGCAAGCGATGGGTGTTGTGATCTCTTTTATGACGAAATGTCATGGGGATATCTGCCACACATTTATGAATAGGCAAGTGTGCATATTGTCTTTGCCATTGCGTCAATTGCGCTGCTTGAATTGCTATAAATTCGTTTTCAGAAAGTTTTTCAGGGTGCTTACCTAGCGGATACCAAACATAGCAGGCTGAAAAATGCGGCAAAGGGTATTGAAATGTTTTTTGATTTTGTAGGTGCTGACTTAAAAACTGATTGAGCTCTTGAAAACCTCGATTATTACGAGCAATAATGACAGCAACGGCCTCTAGCCCATTGCGCAACTCAAGACCTAACAGAGGTTTAATGCCGCTTTTTTGTGCTGCCCGAACAAAACCCAGCGCAGAACCAGTGTGGTTGATGTCAGTGAGCAAAAATTCGGTGTAGCCATATTGCTGAGCCAAATCAATTAAATCTTCTGGTTTTAAAACACCATAACCCAAACTAAAACAAGAGTGTGCGCGCATTGTATTGAATGATTAAATGCTTCTGTTGGCTAATAAAATAGGCGGTTCGCCGTCAAAAGGATTGTAGTGGCCAATGGTGCGCGCTTCTAAGCCAACGGCCCGAATTACGGCCCGATCTCCGTATCGCTCTCGTATGCGATCTAGGGCTTTGTAAAGCGCTGGATAAGCGAGGTCGCTGTCAAAGAGCCGCAATTGATGTGCGCCCGAAACCAATGCGCTGTAACGAATACCAATAAGGCGCACCAATAACCTGCGATTATAAAGCCGCTTAAAGAGTGCTTGCACCAATGGCAGTAGCTCGTGATCAGCAGCGGTGTAGGCGATTTGTTGCTGTAGGGTTTGGGTTTGAAAGTCGGCATAGCGAATTTTAACCGTAACTGTTCCGGTTAGTTTTCCGGCTCTGCGCAACTGAAAGGCTAAGTTTTCTGCCATAGCGGCCAAGATGCCACTCAGCTTAGCTACATCGATGGTGTCTTGGTTAAAAGTGCGTTCTGTGGAAATTGATTTGCGTTCGTTGTAGGGCTCAACGGGGCTGTTGTCAATACCTTGCGCTTTGGACCAAATACTGCGACCATTTTCACCAAGTGCTTGTTCGAGTAATTCTAGTGGCAACGCTTGCAAAGTGCCAATTTTCTTGACACCAAGCCCGCACAGCGTTTGATAGGTTTTGGGACCTACCATTGGTATTTTTTGAACTGATAATGGTGCTAAAAAGTGTTTTTCAGTACCGTAATCAATGAGCAATTGATTGTTAGGTTTGGCTTCTCCGGTTGCTACTTTTGAAACTGTTTTATTTTCAGATAAGCCAAAAGAGATGGGTAAGCCTGTTTCTTTGGTGATGCGCTGCCGCAATTCTGAGGCGTATTTCCAAACCCCAAAGAAGCGATCAAGCCCCGTGAAATCGATGTAAAACTCGTCTATAGACATCTTTTCATAGACGGGCGCTGCTTCTTTGACAATGTCGGTAACCATTCTAGAGAACTTAGAATAAGTTTGGGTATTGCCTTTGATGCAGACAGCCTCTGGGCAGCGCTCTTTGGCCATTTTCATGGACATTCCGGAGTGTACACCAAAACGCCGCACCTCATAGCTACAAGAAGCAACAACACCTCGTTCACTGGTGCCACCAATAAGTATAGGTTTGCCATTGAGGCGGCTATCAAGAAGGCGCTCACAAGAAACAAAAAAGGTATCGAGATCCATGTGAACAATCGAACGACGGGCAGACATAGGCACTGTCAGTTAAAGGGTGAAACAATAAAAGTTCGATTGGTTGGTGCTGCTAAATTAAGTAATTTGATTAAATATTCGTCTTAAATATGATTAAATATTCGTCAAAAAGTTTTCAACACCACAAAAAAACAAGACAATCCAACATGACATAATGACATTTTTGTAATTTGGAACATAAATTGACGTCAATAGACAAATTAAAACTTATACAAAATGAAACCAATCTATGTCGTATTAGCAGCTATCGGTGCCTTGCTATTATTCGTTTTTCTCGGTTATTACAATCTTTATAACAAGGCGGTAGGGCTACAAGAAGGTCTTGACGAAAAGTTTGCAAATGTGCAATCTGCCTACCAAAGACGTGCAGACCTCATTCCTAACCTACTTGAAACAGTTAAAGGTGCGGCAAAAAATGAAAAAGACATCCTGACACAAGTAACACAAGCACGTGCTGGTATTGTCGGGGCAAAAACGCCTGAAGACCTCGAGCTAATGGGACGCAAAATCAATACGGCTATCAATTTAGCTTATGAAGCATATCCTCAAATTCGTTCGACAGAAAACTTTAGTCAGTTTCAAGGGCAATTAGAAGGCACTGAAAACCGTATCAAAACTGAAAGAGACCGCTACAATGAATCTGTCAAAGAATACAACACACACATCAGAGGCTTTTTTGCGCGCTTCTTCCTGAACCGCGAAGAGTTTCCTAGAAAAGACGGATTCAAAGCAAATGCAGGCTCCGAGAATGCGCCAAAAGTAGCTTTTTAATGCTCAGCAACCTCGAACAACAACAAGTTGCAGAAGCAATCGCTGCTGCCGAACAAAAAACATCTGGTGAAATTCGGGTGCACATGGAAAACGTGTGCACCGAAGATCCCATGAAAAGAGCAATTGCAGTATTTGAAAAACTTGGTATGCAGCGCACAGCAGCGCGCAATGGCGTTCTCATTTATGTTGCTTTGCAAAGCAATCAATTAGCTATTATCGGCGACAAAGGAATCAATGAGCAAGTCCCTTCAGATTTTTGGGACAGCACCCGAGATCTCATGATCAAGCATTTCCAAGAAGGGCAAATCACTAGCGGTCTTTGCGCTGCTATTACTGAGGCCGGAGCACAACTTGCAGCCTATTTCCCTCATGAAAACAACGATCAAAACGAACTCACTAACGATATCAGCTTCGGATGAAAATGCGCTACCTACTCCCCTTTTTAATAGGTTTATCCTTGCTGTTTAACTATAGTTTTGGTCAATACCCTCAGCCACAACAACCACCAAGATTTCTCAACAACTTCTCTGCAGAACCTATATTGAGTGCCGAAGAACAAGCAGCAATTGAGCAAAGATTAGATCAGTTTGAGCAAGAAACCAGCAATGAAATCACAATCATCATCGTTGACGACATCAATGAAGACGAACCATGGCATTATGCAACCGAAATTGGCGAAGCATGGAAAGTTGGTAAGGCAGACAAAGACAATGGTTTGGTTTTTTTAATTAAGCCCACCCAAGAAAATGGCGGTCGGCAAGTCTATTTAGCACCGGGTCGCGGACTCGAAGCCTCTATAACAGACCTAGTTTGTCAGGATATCATTAGCCACGAAATACTACCAAACTTCAAAGCAGGCAATTACGCACAAGGAATCAATCAGGCCCTTGATGTTTTGTTTTCGCTGGCAAAAGGAGAATATAATGAGAAGACTTACCGTGATAGGCTTCAAAAAGACAACTGGAAAGGCGGTATTTTATCATTAGTGATCATCATTGCAATTATCGCTCTTTTGATTAAAAAAGGTGGCGGCGGCGGTACCACATTTGGCGGACGCCGTACCGGAGGCCCCGGATTCTTTTACTTCGGAGGAGGAGGTTTTGGAGGCGGATCTTCTGGCGGTGGCGGCTTTGGTGGCGGTGGTTTTGGTGGCTTTGGCGGCGGAAGCTTTGGTGGCGGCGGCTCAGGCGGAAGTTGGTAACCCTGTTAAAATAATTATCTTAGAAATCAATTCGTAGCAATGGTTAAATTCATCAATATGCAAAGCAGCAAATCAGCCTATAAATATTCGCTCACGTTACTATTCCTTCTTATTTTTCAATTGGCATTTGCGCAGCAAATCCATCAGATTGCTTTCTACAATGTTGAAAATTTATTCGACACCATTGATGGCCCCAATGACGACGCAGAATTCTTGCCTTCGGCTCAAAGCGAATGGAATTCAGTAAAATACCAAGAAAAACTTCAGCACATTAGACAAGTAATGGCCAGCCTCGATATGCCAATTGTTATGGGGGTTTGTGAAATTGAAAACAAAGCTGTTCTTGTCGATTTAATTGGAAAAGATAATCGTTATGATGTTGTTCATTTTGAAAGTCCAGATGCACGCGGAATCGATGTAGGTTTGCTATACCGCAAAGACATTCTGAAACTCAAAGATGCTGGAAAAATACGCTTTGTATTACCCGGAGATTCCATCCCGAGCACAAGAGATATCGTTTGGGCGCAGTTCCAATACAAAAAAGAACAGCTTTTTGTAATTGTCAATCATTGGCCAAGTAGAAGAGGCGGTACTGAAGAAAGCGCCCCAAGACGCCTGGCTGCAGCGCAACAAGCTGCTCAGTTGATCGATCGCATCCAACACGACAATCCAAAAGCAAAAATAATCTTTATGGGTGATTTAAATGACCATCCTCAAGATGTTGGCCCACAATTGATTGCTCAAAAATTAATCCCACAAATTACTAAGTCGAGCAATTCCTTTGGCGGTTCGTATAATTATAAGAACGAGTGGGATGTCCTGGATCACATGATGGTTTCTTCCAATGCGTTTGATGGCAAAATTCAAATCATGAAAGAAAGCGGACACATCCATACCTTTCCCTATTTGCTTACCGAATACAAAGGTCAAATTGTTCCGAACAGAACCTATGCTGGCACTAAATATTTAGGTGGTTATTCCGATCACCTTCCTGTTTCTATTCAAGTCATCTTGCACCCTTAAGTCGTTTAGCGCAGCAACTTCTGACGGTACAAAAATTTCTTTTGTGTCGATTCAAAAGGTCGATAAATATAGTAAGCTGCGCCATTATGCACTCGAATTTTTTCAATGTAGCGATACGCCATTTTAGCTTTGTAGCGCACCTGTCCTGTTTTCAAATCTATAGCCCCTAAATAAGTGTAGCCGTCTTTTTCATACACGGCATATATTTCTCCTGTGCTTCGGTCTTGTTGTAGGTTTTTTCGAAAACCAGTTTCTTTGGCTTGGTAATGATGAAAAATCGGTGTGCTGCGCAAAAGTTGCCCACTACTTGAGTAAACGCGTAGCATGTCTTTAGGGTAATCAAAAATGTAGAGCGTATCTTGAACCAAAAATAATGGCGCATAAACGGGTTGGTAATAAAGCGATTGTGTAAAATAATTTGCGCCAACATAGACCTCGGCATCAATGCCGGTTTGCAGTTCTAAATTTTTTGCCCACAACTTAGCCCTGACATCTACCCATTTGTATTCCGATCGATACAACTCCATCATGAGGTCATCTTGAATTTGTAAAATAGATCGATAAGTTGAATCTAGTTGATCGATGCTGCCGTATTCAAAAGCTGGGTAAATATCAATGTAGCTTGAAAAATATTGTCGCGTGAGGCTGGTATCTACAATGGGTGCTATGTATTTGTAGAAGTAATCTTTTGGAATGCTTCCTAATTGAAGGCTTGAATCGATTCTTTGGATGCCATACATATTTGTGGCGGTTTCGACATGGATATTTCCGCGGAAGTCACGCTTCAAGGCACTTGCCCTTTCGGGGATGTTTTGTAAAAACAGCGTGGTGTCATTCCAGATGCATTGCAATTGGGCGTCTTTCTGAAGGTTTTTTTCATAACTCAGCAAAAAAAGCTCACCTCTTGCTCCTAATTCGAAGTCTTCGACATGATAAATTTTGGAGCTAAAAACGGTATCAGGCCGATTGGGCCTCACATAAATATCGGCTACTACTTGAATTTTTTCAGCTTTTAAAAAGATATCGAACCTTAAAGTATCTTGTTTTGAGTCAGGAAGTATCGTTTTTGCGCCTCCTTGATAAATCGGATGTGTATAAGAGATTATGAGGTTGGTATTGAGTTCATTAGCTTTGATTTGAAAGCTTACTTGGCCATTTTGAGAAGCTGTGTCGCGTATTGAAGGGCTATTGTCTGAAAGCGCTTCGTAGGTGAACTGACAAGCCACATTAGGAATTGCTTCAGCGGTTTTGTTGTCTTTAAAAGTAAGTACGAGGACCTGCGCACGAAAATGCGTCGAAAAAATCAATAAAAAAACAAAGAGGAGTGTCCGCATGAATCAAAGATGACTTTTTTGCGGAAATTTCACAAGCTTAGCAAACTTTCTGTATCCAGTTGTCTGTATCTGGAAGCTTACCAGATTTAACGTCGTCTAGGTAAGTTTTGATGCGATTTGAAATTTGTCTGGACTCAAGCGCTGGTAATTCAATTTTTTCGTCGCGGTAACCTATAAGGGCAATTTGAGCAATTGTGGCAGCAGTCCCTGCTCCGAATACTTCTTGCAAGGTGCCATTTTTTGCGGCGGTAATGATCTCTTGTACAGAAACCGCGCGTTCTTCTACAGGTATACCCATTTTGTTGGCAACTTCAATCACGGTGCGCTTGGTGGTCCCTCTTAAAATGGTATCGGCCTCTTCTGACGGCGTAATGAGTGTGTCGTTGATCACAAACATGATGTTCATGGTGCCTGATTCTTCAATAAAAGAATGGGTTTTGGCATCTGTCCATACCAACTGATGGTAACCTTCCTGCTGTGCTTGTTTTGCTGGATACAAAGAAGCACCGTAATTTCCCGCTGCTTTTGCACGACCAACGCCACCAATTGCTGCACGGGTATAATGTTCTTCAATTTTGACACGAACTGGTTCTGCGTAATAAGCACCAACTGGTGAATTGATGATGACAAATTTGTAAGTGTCTGAAGGTTTGATGCCGACAAATTCATCGGTGGCAAACATGAAAGGCCTGATGTAAAGCGCATAGCCCGGATGATTGGTTACCCAAGCTTGATCAACAGCAACGAGTTGTTTAACCGCTTCTAAAAACAATTCTTCAGGCACGGCTGGCATGCACATGCGCGCAGCAGATTCTGCAAAACGGTGAGCATTGAGCTCAGGTCTGAAAAGCACTACTTCGTTTTGTTCGTTTCTGTAGGCTTTCATTCCTTCAAAAATAGATTGACCATAATGAATAGCAGACATTGCTGGGTGCATATCAATAGGGCCAAACGGAATGATTTCTCCATGTTGCCAAGCACCATTTGCATATTCCATGACAAACATGTGGTCAGTGAAGATTTTACCGAAAGGCAGGTTGTTCCAATCTACACTTTCAATTTTGCTTTGGGCTGCTCTGTGCACAGGAAAAGCGGTACTTGCTGCGGACATAATTTCGTTAGTTGATGCGCGAATATACGGCTATTTAACCGAGCAAACAACTTATTGAACTTATTGACACAATCCTTAACTTTACTTTTTTATTCCTTTTCATTTCACACTATAGCGTTGGAAGCAGCACGTCAAATTTTACAGCAATATTGGGGCTATTCTGAGTTCAGAGCAAGTCAAGAACCAATTGTTGCAGCTGCGCTCGCTGGAAAAGATACGTTAGCCCTCTTGCCCACAGGCGGTGGAAAATCAATTTGCTGTCAAGTACCAGGCCTTGCCCGAGAAGGAATTTGCGTGGTTGTTTCGCCCTTAATTGCACTTATGCAAGACCAAGTAGAAAACTTGCAGCAAAAAGGAATTCGTGCCAAGGCAATCACAAGTGGCATGAGCTACAAAGAACTTGACCAAACGCTAGATAACGCTCGATTTGGTGGTTTAGATTTTCTTTACACTTCTCCTGAACGCTTGCAATCTGCCCTTTTTATCGAACGCTTCAAACGCATGAAAGTGTCTTTATTGGTGGTAGATGAGGCACATTGTATTTCAGAATGGGGTCATGATTTCAGGCCCTCGTTTCGGCAAATCGCCAAATTGCGCAAATTTCAACCTGAGGTTCCGATATTGGCCCTCACTGCTACTGCAACCAAAAAAGTGCAGGCCGATATATTAAACCAACTCGAGATGCCCAAGGCTTTAGTGCTCGAGGCGCCATTTATTCGAGAAAACCTACAGTATTTAGTGCGGCACGCCGAAAATAAAATACCTGAAATTGTAGCTATTTGTCAGCAAACCAATGAAGTTGGGATAGTCTATTGCCAAACCCGAAAAAATGTCAAGGAAGTAGCTAGGCAATTGCATGCCAACGGCATTAGCTGTGGGGTTTATCATGGTGGTATGTCTGCTGCAGATCGTTCACAGATGCTCAAAGATTGGCTCTCAGAAAAACGCAGAGTGATGGTGGCTACCAATGCTTTTGGGATGGGGATTGACAAACCCAATGTGCGTTTTGTGCTCCATTACGAAGTACCGACTTCTCCTGAAGCTTATTTTCAAGAAGCGGGTCGGGCGGGCCGAGACGGACAAACCGCCTATGCCCTATTGTTTTATAACGATACCGAATTAGCAGCACTAGAAACCCAAGTAGCTCATCGTTTTCCAGCGCCTGAAAGTGTTTTATATGTTTACCGAGCATTGGCAAATTATCTAAAAATAGCCATAGGATCTGGTAAGGACGAAGCTTACCCTTTTGATCTTCATGTATTTTGCCAGACTTTCGAACTCAAAGAGCAAGAAGTATTTTATGCTTTAAAATTACTGGAGCAAAACGGCAATATCAGTTTGTCCGAAAGTTTCTTTCAACAACCTAGAGTTCAGTTTATTGTCAGCAATGAGGTTTTGTATAACTTTCAAATTCAGCACGAGCAATTTCAAGCGCTTTGCACCTTACTTGTAAGGTCTTATGCCGGTATTTTTGATCAGCTCACCCCTATTCATGAACAACAAATTTGCAAAAGACTAAATATCTCGGAAAAGCGTTTAGAAGAACAAATGGAAATCATGCAAAAGAATGGTCTGATCGAATACAGCAAAAAAAGTAATCTGCCAGTACTTACTTTAACTTCCGAGCGCTTACCTGAATCTTACTTCAATCTCAAACCTGAAATCTATTTACATCAAAAGCAAACAGCGCTTAGCAAGCTACAGGCCATGGAAGCCTATTGTAAGTTGGAGGTGTGTCGAAGTCAGCAACTTATTTCTTATTTTGGACAACAAGCAGCACCTTGTGGTCATTGCGATGTTTGCAGACCTCTCGCTCTAAATGAAGCTAATTTAATTGCTTTTCTATCCTCACCACAAAGCCTCCAAGATCTTCAAGCTCAGTTCTTTTGCAGTAAGATTGCCTTGGAATCACTCATCAGACCCCTTTTACTCACCGAGAAAATCAAGTACAGCGCAGGAAAATTCTACCTCTAAATTGCGCTTATGTTTGAACAATCAAAGCCCGAGCAGCGCCTGATCGGGAATCACTGGCTATTGCTTTTATTACCTTTTTTACTCGGTATCTACCTCGCAGATTTCCGTCAAATTACGGAACCGCTCAAAGAATTAATGCAGATTTTTTCGTTGTTACTATTATTCTTTTGGCTTTGGCGCTTGCTCGATCGAAAAACAGCAAAACTTCAAGTTCTGCTTTTGCTGCTTTCATTTTTTGCATTGGGGTTTTGGCATATGCGCTGGCGTCAAAATAGTTGGCTCAAAAATAGAGCGATTAAATTTGACACTGCCGTGCTTGGTGAGTTTACTATTAAAGCCATTGAGCAAAAGAAAAATGGCCAACTTCTTTTCGGGCAATTTGCTAGCGAGGGGAGGCAAATCATTTCCATGCAAGTTTATTCAAATCGTTCAAAAAAGTTAACGAATACAGAAACCCTGCTTATTCGAATCAAGCCAGAGGCCATTTCAAACGAAAAACAACCCGGTGCTTTCGACCTCGAACGTTTTTTACAATTCAAAGCAGTAACGCATCAGGCATTTTTAGATAGCACCCAACTTTTAGCAACACGGCATCATTCACGCAATATCAATTCTTATGAGCAGCTACTGACCAAACAACGCGAAGCATTGCGCCAGCTATTTTACAAGTATTTAAATGGCGAGGCTGCAGACATTGCAGTTGCACTTATAATTGGAGATCGAACCGGAGTTGACGCGCAATCCAAAGCTGCATTTCAAGGCACGGGCTCCATGCATATTATGGCGGTGTCTGGCATGCACATTGCCTTACTTCTGAGTGTACTTTTGAAAGGCTTTGCGCTTGTTGGCGCCTGGATTCGCCGCAGAACTGCCATTTTACTATTGTTGTTGCTCATATGGTATTATGCGCTTTTAACTGGATTATCTGCGGCAGTGCTCAGAAGTGTGGTGATGTTTAGCATTTTACTTTTAGGACAATTATCAGGCAGACAAGTGAGTTCTTTGCTCCTGCTCTGTTGCGCTGCATTTTTAATGCTTTTGGCTGATCCATTGCTCCTATTTGATCTCGGTTTTCAACTTTCTATGATGGCAATGTGGGGTATTTTCTTGCTGTACCCCAAAATTAATAGCTGGTTTGTTTTTCGCTGGTCTTATTTGCAAACGCTATGGGAGGGCACTGCATTAGGGCTTGCCGCAACGCTGAGTACCGCACCGCTCACCCTCTATTATTTCCATACGTTTCCAAACTATTTTGCAGTAGCAAATTTGTTTTTAATGAGCTTGTCAAGTTTTATATTGATTGTCGGGATGTTGTTCCCGGTATTTGCCTTCTTACCCGCTTTGAATCAGGGTGTTGCATTCATTTTGGAAAAAAGCATTGATTTACTACTGCGCATCATGGATTTCTTTGCACAACTCCCCGGCGCATTAGTTGAGGGCTTTTCATTTAATTTTTTTTGGGTGTTAGCAGTTTGGATCGCGTTATACATTTGGAGTTTAGATGCGCTTGAAAATTGGCGCCAACGGACCTACATTTTTGCCATTATATTTCTTGCTGAGTTAAGTGTTCAGCGAATCAATAAGTACAATGAAAGCGCGGTACATTGGATGGCTCAAAAAAACATGCTCGTAATCAAGCAAAAAGGCCAACTGACCCTATTTGAGCTCGGACAAGCCAAAAATAACTCCTACCTATTGCAAGGATTCAGGTCTTATTATGGCGTTCCGACCAAAAAGATTTCAGCTACAAAACAAAACTATTATTGGTATTCAGCTGTAGTCAGTTTGAAGTATAGCGCTCAAAAAAATCGATCTCTGACCTTAAATGCAAAAGACCAAGATCAGGCAATTCAAATCTATTGAACAAGAATTTTATCTTTGTCTAAATTTTTGATCAATGAAATTAATAAGCCCTAAAGATATGTACACGGCTCAAGAAGCGCAAAAAGATGTCTTGCTTGTAGATATCCGAGAGCCTTATGAGTACCAAAATTGTCAGATAGAAGCACTCCGGATCCCGATGGCCGATTTTGCCAACCAATATCCAAGTATTGCAGCCCATCAAATGATTGTCTTGATGTGTCAGTCTGGCAAAAGAGCTGAAGCGCTTGTCAATTTTATGGATACCGAATTCAAGGCGTCTAATGTTTATTTACTTGAAGGCGGCCTCAATGCCTGGATCACAGAAATAGACCCTCAACTTAGCTGCGAGTAATATGTCGAGTCTTTTGCAACTTTTTGATTTTATCTTGCATATCGATGCTTATTTATTTACGCTCATTCAAGATTACGGCATCTGGATTTACGCTATCTTGTTTCTCATCATTTTTGTCGAGACTGGTCTTGTAATAATGCCTCTTTTACCCGGAGACTCCTTACTCTTTGCAGCTGGCACATTCTGCGCAGGCGTGCTGCAAGAAAACGAATTGGCACAACTCAATCTCTGGTTGGTTTTAGGTTTGTTGATTTTAGCAGCAATTCTAGGAGATGCAGTCAACTACTTAATAGGCAAGCATTTTGGACTCAAATTGGCACAAACAAAAATCAGAAATTATCAACTCATCAATGAGAAGCACTTGCAAAAAACACATGAATTTTTTGAGAAGCACGGTCCGAAAACAATCATCATTGCACGTTTTGTACCCATTGTACGCACCTTCGCGCCTTTCGTCGCAGGTTTGGCTCAAATGCGTTACAGTACTTTTTTCAGATTCAATGCTGTAGGCGGAATCATTTGGGTGCTTTCCTTGACGCTATTGGGCTATTTCTTTGGAAATCTTCCGTTCGTGAGAACTAATTTTGAAACAGTTATTTTTGGCATTATTGGTTTGTCTTTGTTGCCAATGGTAATCGCAGTACTCCGTGAAAAATTAAAAAAGGACTGATCAAAGTACCATTCTGAATACTTGAATTTGCTTCAAGAATACCAGCTCAATGGCTCATAGCCCTGAACTCTTCTCTTAAAATGGCTGCCCCAATTTCTGTAGGAAATTGTGGTAGCTGCGCCGTAATTTCTAAGATTTTTGCACTTAAATCTGTGGCAGTTGCATCGGGGTTTAAGGTGCTGGCGGCCATATTGACAACCCTAATTACTTCTTCTTTGGACTGCACCAGTGCTTTCCAGGCTTGCTCTGATACAAAAAGTTGTTGAGCAATGTTGTGCTCAAATTCATCGCGGATGGTCTGAAGTAAAACAGTTTGCTGCATTTTGGCAGTAGCTTGAACTTGTAAAACGCGCAGCGTTAGTTGCGCCGGATGCAATCTTTCTAAAAGTAAAATGAGGCGTTGGTAGGCTTCTAGTTTACTTGGTAAATAGAAACTTTGTCTTTGCTCCTTGAGCTGCGTTTGCAGTCTGTAGATATCGTTGTCGTGTTGTCGTTTTAAAAACAGGTAAACGATTGCCACCATGGCACTGCTCACAAACAAAAATGCAAAAAGTATGATCCAAGTTTCCATCCGTAAATTTTTCACAAAGATAGGTCTTTCGCAAAATGAGCAAGTCGAGGTTTCGGACTTTCTCTTATTTTTACAATATGAATCAAATGCTGTTACCCGGAATACTACTACTGTATTTTATTTTACTCTTGGCTATTGCCTACTTCACGTCAAAAAATGCTACTTCTCATAGTTTTTTCACGGGTGACAAAAAAAGCCCATGGTACCTGGTGGCTTTTGGCATGATTGGCACTTCACTTTCTGGCGTTACATTCGTTTCGGTCCCTGGTTCGGTGAGTTTAGGTGCTTGGCATTATTACCAACTTGTACTTGGTTTTTTTGCCGGGTATTTTGTTGTTGCCTACGTTTTGCTCCCGCTTTATTACAAATACCAACTCAATTCCATTTACCGCTATTTAGAACTTAGGCTTGGTTTGAGGGCCTATATTTGGGGAGCCGCCTATTTCATTTTATCCCGAACACTTGGGGCAACGGTGCGGTTATACCTCGTAATCAATGTGTTGCAACTTTTTGTATTCGAACCCCTTGGACTCGAGTTTTGGCAAGCTACCTTGTTAATTGTACTCATGATTCTCGCCTACACACTTAAAGGCGGTGTAAAAACAATTGTCTGGACAGACACCTTGCAAACTTTTTTCATGTTACTCGCCTTAGTGATTTGTATTTTTTCCTTACAAGAACACCTCGGTCTTAGTTGGTCACAGTTATGGACAGATCTCAGTACCAACAAGCTAAATTCCATCTGGAACACAGATCCGAATGCCCCAGATTTCTTTCTCAAGGATTTCCTGGGCGGCGCATTTATTACCATCGCCATGACAGGCCTCGATCAAGAAATGATGCAAAAAAACATCAGTGTCAAAACCCTCAAGGACGCCCAAAAAAATATGGTCGTTTTTAGTTTTACCCTGCTTTTTGTCAATGCACTTTTCTTATTATTGGGTAGCGTTTTGGTGTTATTTGCACAAAAAAATGGCTTGCAAATAGCCCCAGACGACCTATTCCCACATATTGTTCAACATTATTTACCTTTTGGGGTCTTTATCATTTTCATTATCGGCTTGATATCTGCATTATTTCCGTCAGTAGATGGGGCAATTACTGCGCTGACAGCTTCTTTTTGCATCGATATTTTAGGTTTCGAACGAAAAGGGCTACCCGAAGATCAAAGACAAAAACTCAAAAAATGGGTTCATCTTTGTTTTGCAGGGCTTTTTACGCTGCTCGTATTTCTTTTTAAAATCCTAGATGACAAGAATATTGTCAATTTGATTTTCTTAATTGCTGGCTATACCTACGGGCCGTTGTTGGGTTTATTTAGCTTCGGTATTCTTACTAAGCTGAAAGTGCATACAAGTAGCATTCCGTTTATTGTTATTGCCGCTCCACTTTTGTGCTATTTATTGAGCCAAAACGCTACTATTTTTGGTCAAAATTTTCAGTTTGGAAAAGAATTACTCCTGATCAACGGGGCATTGACATTTTTCCTATTGGTTCTTAGTAGCTTTGTATTTAAAAGTCCGAAAAATGAAACTGCTGCTCACTGACAACAACGCCCATCTTAAATTTGCTCCACTGACTCTTACCCGTCCTGTGGGGGCTTTGCGTTGCGGCCTTTTTACAAACGCAGAACGCTGGCAACAATGGCTGGGCGAAGCAGAAATTGGCTTCGAAACACAAGCCTATCTTCAAGAAAAATTCCCAAAGACGGAAGGCATCAAAGTGGCTGCTCAATTGATACCAAACGAAGAGTTTGCAATTGCCGTCAAGAACCTTCCCGAAAATACCGGGCTTTATTTTCAAGATACCTTGTTGGCACAAAATGGAAACCCGCTTGAAAAAATTAGTTACACAGGTCAGGCACCTGTTATGCTCTCAGAGCGCTGGGATCTTTTTCAATTGAACGATTCCATCATTAAAGCAGATTTTGAACTTGCCACTGCAGGAAGAACGTCAGAAAAACTCCCTAAAACCAATCTATTAATCGGATCGACTGACCAACTCTTTATTGAAGCAGGTGCAACAATTGAAGGTGTCACCCTGAACACCACACAAGGTCCAATTTACATTGGTAAAAATGTCGAAATAATGGAAGGCAGCTTATTGCGTGGCCCTCTAGCTATCCTAGACGGAGCGGTTATAAAAATGGGCGCCAAAATTTATGGTGGCACAACAATTGGCCCTGAGTGTCGGATTGGCGGTGAAGTAAGCAACAGTATATTCTACGGTTATTCTAACAAAGGGCATGACGGTTTTATTGGCAACGCCTTAATTGGCGAATGGTGTAATTTGGGTGCAGATACCAATTGCTCCAATTTGAAAAATAATTACGGCCAGATCAAAACATATAGTTACGAAGCGCAATCGGAAGTTCAGACAACTTTGCAATTTATGGGAGTTTGTATGGGTGATCATTCTAAAACAGCCATCAATGTTCAGTTAAATACAGCAACTGTAATTGGTGTGTGCTCAAACATTGTTTCGAGTGGTTTTCCGGCAAAATTCATCCCTTCTTTTGCTTGGGTAACTGATAGTAAAACTGAAAAATTTCAACTTGATAAGGCCATTGAAGCTGCAATAGCCATGATGAGTCGCAGACACATTGCATTCACAAAAGCAGACAACCAAATATTTACTGCACTTCAAGAGAAGCACTGACTTTTTAGCAGAACCTCTGAATTTGGCATATTCCTTGTCTAGTCTATAGCACAATAAACGAGGGCTTGTTTGTCATCAGACTTTACCGTTTGCTGACAAACTGTCCGATACTTTTTCAATATTATGAGCGAATTATTTGATCACGGTTTTTTTGGAATGTCAGGCTACGATTCAGATGCCGAATTTATACCCCTTATTACAGCTGAAGAAGAGGAGCACATGAATAACCAAGAGTTTCCAGATGAGCTCCCTATCCTACCCTTGCGCAACAATGTACTATTTCCAGGTGTGGTCATCCCGATTACAGTTGGCCGCGACAAAAGCATCAAACTGATACAAGAAGCCAACAAAGGATCTAAAATTATCGGCGTAGTTTCTCAAAAAAACCAAGATGTTGAAGCACCTCAATTCACTGATTTACATCAAATTGGAACAGTTGCTCAAATCATTCGCCTGCTTAAAATGCCGGACGGCAGTTCAACGGTTATCATTCAGGGCAAGCGACGCTTTGAAATGCTACAAGCGACCCAAACTGAACCCTATATGAAGGCAAAAGTGAAAGTGCTTTCAGAAAAACCTCTCGACCCATCCAATAAAGAACTCGAGGTGATGTTCAGTACAATAAAAGACTTGGCATTGCAAATCATCCGTGAGAGTCCAAACATTCCATCTGAAGCGCAATTTGCTATCGGAAATATTGACAGTCCTACATTTTTGGTCAATTTTATTTCATCCAACATGAATGCGGACGTCTCTAAGAAGCAAGCAATGCTTGAAGAGATGGACATGAAAAAACGGGTGCTTTTGGTGCTTGAACACCTTACAGCCGAGGTGCAATTACTCGAAATGAAGAATGAAATTCAAAATAGAGTCCGCAAAGACCTCGACAAACAACAACGGGAATATTTCTTGCATCAACAAATGCGCACCATTCAAGACGAACTCGGTGACAACCCACAAATCCAAGATGTCCGAGAATTGGAGCAGCGCGCCACACTCAAAAAATGGGACGAACGCGTTGCTAAACTTTTTCAAAAAGAACTCGACAAACTTCAGCGCATGAATCCTCAGGGTGCTGAATACACAGTGCAACTCAATTACCTCGATCTATTGCTCGATTTACCTTGGGGAGAATTTACCAAAGACCTCCTCGACCTAAAGCGTGCTAAAAAAATCCTAGAACGCGATCACTTTGGACTTGAAAAAGTCAAAGAGCGCATCCTTGAATATTTAGCAGTATTGAAGTTGAAAGGCAACATGAAAGCGCCAATTCTTTGTTTCTATGGCCCTCCAGGTGTAGGTAAAACATCTTTAGGTAAATCGATATCCGAAGCTCTTGGACGGAAATATGTTCGCATGTCGTTAGGTGGTTTGCACGACGAAGCCGAGATCAGAGGTCATCGCAAAACTTACATTGGTGCCATGCCAGGGCGTGTCATTCAAAATCTTAAAAAATCAGAAAGTGCCAATCCTGTTTTTGTACTCGATGAAATCGACAAATTAGGTCGTAGTAATCATGGTGACCCTTCCTCTGCACTTTTAGAAGTTCTTGACCCTGAGCAAAATGGCAACTTCTATGACAACTATGTCGAAACAGAATTCGATTTATCAAAGGTTTTATTTATTGCCACAGCCAACAATTTGTCACAAATCCAAGGTCCTTTACTCGACCGCATGGAAATCATTGAAGTCAATGGTTATACGCTCGAAGAAAAAGTAGAGATCGCCAAACGCCATCTTTTACCTAAGCAACTCGCTGCGCATGGCATCACAAAAAACGATATCGAAATCGATAAAAAAATCTGGCAAAAACTCATAGAAAGCTACACCTTTGAATCTGGTGTGCGCGGCCTAGATAAATTGGTTGCAAAATTAGTGCGCAACAGAGCGCGTCAAATTGCCATGGAAGAAACTTTCGAAATAGCGCTCCGCGATCAAGATCTTTTTGATTTTCTCGGTGCCGGCCGCTCAAGGACCAAATACGACAACAATGAAGTAGCTGGTGTAGTAACGGGTCTTGCCTGGACTGCCGCTGGTGGAGACATTCTTTTTATTGAATCCTTGATTTCTAAAGGGGCTGGTAAACTGACACTCACAGGAAATTTAGGCGAGGTGATGAAAGAATCTGCCGTTATTGCGCTTGAATTCTTAAAAAGCAACCACGAATTACTAAAGCTAGACGCGGCCCTGTTTGGCGCTCACAATGTGCATATCCATGTCCCTGAGGGTGCAACGCCTAAAGATGGGCCAAGTGCTGGCATCACAATGTTAACAGCATTAGCTTCTCTTTTCACGCAACGCAGGGTTCGTAAAAACCTAGCTATGTCGGGTGAAATTACTTTGCGCGGCGAAGTTTTGCCTGTCGGAGGTATCAAAGAGAAAATTTTGGCGGCTAAAAGAGCGGGCATCAAAGAAATTATTTTGTGCAGCAAGAACAAACAAGACATTGACGAAATCCCGGCTCAATACTTGAAAGGATTGCAATTTCATTTCGTGGACAAGATGCAACAAGTCTTGGAAATTGCACTCTTGAATGAAAAAGTAAAAGATCCTAAAAAGTTAGAAGTAACTCCAATTAAATGACCCAACTACCCGGAAGGCTCATTGTTTTTGACGGCGTTTGCGTGCTTTGCAATCGCTTTACCCAATATGTCATCAAACGCGATCCTTTAGGGCAGTTTTATTTCACGAGTTATCAAAATTTACAAGAAAAGGCAAACGGGCTTGCGTTAGCATTACCCCCAAACCTCGATCAAAGCATTGCTTACTATTGTGATAAAAAGTTCTACCAAGGCTCCACAGCTATCCTTTTGATTTTCAAGGATCTTCATGGAAGATTACATTGGTCTCAGCTCGGTTGGTTGGTTCCTCGATTAATCCGGGATTTCTTCTATTTTAGGGTTGCAGCAAAGCGCTATCAATGGTTTGGTCAACTTCCAGAATGTCATATACCTTCAAAACATATTAAAGATAGATTTTTGTAAGCCTTTTTTTCTGCTTAAATTGTGGTTTCAAAAAAAGCCACATGTTGAAGACATCCTCCTACCTCCTACTTTTCACACTCCTTATCATTAATACCCTGGAGGCTCAGCAGTTGCAAAAACCTTCCAGTCAAGAAGTTCAAAACTTACCGATTTGGGCTCAAATGATGTATGCAGAGAATCCAAACATCTTTGAACTTCGCAATGCTTATGAAAATTACTACCGAACACACACATTTGAAAAAAATTACCACACTCAATTTTACAAACGCCTCATGCGTCAGGCGCAATACAACGTCAATGACCTTGGTTTTTTAAGCCCAATTGATGAGGCCACACACCATACACAGCAAGCCAACTACCTTAAAAAACAAGCGAAGCAAACCAAAGCAAGCAATTGGTCTGTGGTTGGCCCTATTACCAATTACCAAGAAGGTGCCACCCCAGGGTCCGGACAAACCAATGTTTATGCATTTGATCAATGTGAGGGCCAACCCAATTTTTGCTATGCCGGTACAGAGCCCGGAGAAGTTTACCGGAGTATTGACGCAGGCAATAGTTGGACTTTAGTTTCACAAGCACTGGATTTTGGCAGTGGTGTTACTGCAATTGAGGTACACCCGACGAATGGCAATATGATATTTGCAGCCGGTAACAACGGGATTTTTAAAAGTTCAGATGCTGGAAATAATTGGACGCAAGTGTTAGTGAGTACAGGCTTAAACGCCAACGAGCTGTTTATTTTACCCTCAAATACAAATATCGTTTTTGCGGCCACAGATAAGGGTTTGTATCGCAGTACCGATGCCGGGCAAAATTGGAATTTACTCTTCAACCAAAAGACCTACGACATCAAACTCAAACCCAATACCAGCCAGACTTTATATTTACTTAAAAATAACCCCGCACTCATTCGTGCTGAGTTTTATGTGTCTACTGATGCTGGGCTTAGCTGGACGCTTCAAGATAATGGTTGGTACAGTTCCACAGATCCAGCCCGAATAGATGGTGGAGGTCGTTTGGCCGTCAGTTCTGCGAACCCACAAAAAGTTTATGCATATCTCATTGGTGCGTCTAAACCAAACGATGTAGGCTTTATAGGTGTTTATGTCAGCGAGAACGCTGGAGCTACCTGGGCCCTGCCTAATGGCCCTACCGGTGGGCCTTACTCGGCTTCACACCTCAATCTAGCTTGTGGTTCACCTACCTGGGATTACCATCAAGGATTTTATAATTGCGCCATCGTGGCCAATCCAAACAATGCCAATGAAATTTTAGTGGGCGGTTTAAATTTATTTCGCTCAACAGATGGTGGCCTTACTTTTAGTTCTGTTTCTGGCTATGTTGGCGGACCACTGCAACTGCATGTGGACAACCAAGATTTCAGAGTCATTGGCAACCACACCTGGATCACCACAGACGGTGGCATCTATCATTCCTCGAATTTCATGACCACCCAACCCGACTTTATGATGTCTGGTGTCCACGGCTCTGATTATTGGGGTTTTGACAACGGCTGGAATGAAGATGTTTTGGTCGGAGGACTTTACCATAATGGGAATTTAGCTTATCATGAAAACTACGGTGCTGGAAATTTCCTTGAACTTGGCGGAGGCGAAGCCCCTACTGGTTATATCAATCCCGGTGAAAACAGACTCAGCTATTTTTCAGATATTTCAGGCAAGCGCATTCCGATTACTTTACAAGGTGCTATTCAAAATGCTTCTTTTGGCATTAGCCCCAATGAGAGTTACTGGGCAGCAGAATCAACAGAACTTGTTTTTCATCCACATTGCTATGGCATTGCTTATACAGGTAAAGACAATAGCCTTTACATGAGTAAAGACAAAGGTGCTTCCTTCGAACTGATTCAAACTTTCGGCAGTAACCCGAATGAAAAAATCAATTACATTGAAATTTCTAATCAGCACCCCAACGTCATTTATTTGAATCAAAAAGCAGCTAGTGGTGCTGTTGGCAAACTTTGGAAAACTACCGATGCTGGACAAACTTGGACCCAACTAAATATCCCTAGTGGAAACTCTAGTCGCATGTTACTGGCACTAGATGCGTCCAACGAGCAACAACTTTGGTTGGCTTATCCGAGTGGTGCCAATGGGTTCAAAGTGTTCAAGACTACAGATGGTGGTGCAACCTGGACCAATTCAACGAGCAGCATACTCAACAACGAAAGTGTACAGTCATTGGTGCACATTGCGGGTACGGACGGCGGCATCTATGTTGCGACCAATAAAGCAGTTTACTACCGAAATAACACCCAAAATTTTACACTTGAAAACAATGGCCTACCAACTTTTACCAACGGCAATATTCTTAAGCCATTTTACCGCGATCAAAAAATTCGCCTAGCTACTTATGGAAAAGGTATTTACGAAAGTAATTTGGCAGAAATTCCAAGTCAGGTTCAAGCCAGAATTACGGTTGATCGCCTGAGCCAGACTGTCACCTGCGAAATCGATTCGTTTCATTTTGACGACTACTCTTATCTAGCTCATCAAGGAGCCACCTGGAGTTGGCAATTTCCTACAGGAATCCCTGCCTTTTCTAACCTCAGAAACCCTAGTGTTTATTTTCCAAATGCCGGACAACACTTGGCGATACTTACAATTACAGATGCCAATGGCAATACGGATACCGATTCTTTGTATGTATCGCTTGATTTCTTTGCTTTTCAATCTGGCATCGAAGAATCTTTTGAAACGAATTTTCTACCCTCTGGGTGGTCTGTATGGGATGAAAATGGGAATGGTACTTGGGTACTTTCCTCTTCGATTGGAGCTTATGCAAACTCAAGTCAGTCAACCTATTTCGACAACTACAACATCAACTCAGATGGCAGCGCTGACGATATCATTTTTCCATTACAAACGGCATTTTTGGACTACCAACCGATGCTCTATTTCGATGTGGCCTATGCACGTTGGGGCGCAGGTTATTCCGATTCTTTACAAGTATTGGTTTCTACGGATTGTTTTGAAACGGCACAAGTGGTGTATTATAAAGGTGGTACTGATTTAGCTACCTCGCCAGATTATCAAAGCTTTTTTACACCAAGCGCTACACAATGGCGCACCGATTCAGTAGACCTCAGTGCCTTTGCCCAAATTGGCCTCGTTCAAGTTGCATTCAGAAACATCGGGCACTTTGGTAATTGTATTTACCTCGACAATATTCAAATCGGTTCTATGGCGGGGCAAATCAATCTTGAAACACAATCAAGAAGTATCTATCCTAACCCACTTTGTCCAGGAAATAGCTTTCAAATTCAAGGTCCCGAATTTGAACAAATTATCTTGCTCGATTTAAATGGTAAGGAAGTCAAACGCTATCTAAAAAATGAATCACTCACTATACCCTCTGCATTGAAAGCGGGCAGCTATCTTTTACAAGTGCAAAGTGCGAAGCTCATCAGTAACCTTCCTATAATTGTGGTACAATAAAAGATTTCGTGGATTTGGCATAATTTCTGATATTTGCACAGAAAATAATTGATATGCGCTTTTTACTTCTTTCCTTTTTACTTTCATTCGTTACTTTAAACGCAAGCGCCCAAGACGCTAAAGCACAAGGTATTCTTGACAGACTCTCCACTAAAATGAAGGGCATGAAGTCCTTTTATATTGAGTTTTCTGCAAGTGTGAAAAACACCACTACCGGAACCAATGAAAATGAAATTGGTAAAGGTTGGGTCAAAGGAAATAAGTTTTATGCCTCTTACGGGGACAACACCATGATATGCAACGGCATCAAGACCTGGACAATCGTCAAAGATGAACGCTCAGTCTATGAGTCTGACGCCAATGCCAACGATGAAGAGTCTATCAATCCTAAAAAACTCATGACCATCTGGGAAACTGGTTTTAAAAACAAATATGACCACGAAGATAAATTAAATGGCGAACCAGTTCATGTCATTAATTTGTATCCAAAAGTGCCGGCAAAGGCAGAGTACCACACTATCGTACTCTATATCTCAAAAACCGACAACGAATTGCTCAAAGCAAGTATGAAAGCCAAAGATGGTACTGTCATGACTTACGTAGTAACGAAATTTACAGCCAACCCTGATATTGACGATACGAAGTTTGTTTTTGATAAAAAGAAATATCCAGGATATCCAGTCATTAAGGATTAATTCAAGCACACAACCTATTTCAATAAAAAAGCCCGAATTCCTCGGGCTTTTTTTTTATTGCTTATCGTTTGAGCAGGCGGTCCATTTCTCGACGGTCATCTTTTTCCTTGAGATCATGGCGCTTGTCGTGGAGTTTTTTACCAGTTCCGCAAGCGATTTGTAGCTTAACCCAGCCTTTATCAGACAAGAATAGCTTCAAAGGCACCAATGTGTTTCCTTTGATTTTCAGAAACTTTTCGATGCGGGTAATTTCTTTGCGTTGCAACAGCAATTTGCGGTCTGCACGGGGTTTGTGATTGTAAAATGAGCCGTTTTCATATTCTGTGATATGCATATTGCGCAGCCAAACCTCGCCTTTGTCGTAAATACCATAGGATTCCAGAATACTGGCCTTTCCATTGCGAATACTTTTGATTTCAGTTCCGGTCAATACAATGCCAGCCTCAAAGATTTCTTCAAGATGAAATTCAAAACGCGCACGCTTATTACGGATGTTGAGCTCTTTTATAGCCATGTTGCAAAGTTAGCGTTTTAAAGGCGTCACATAAAAAGTTTCGTTAATTTTACGACCATGCAAATTCCGTCAAGATATTTAGAAGCCGCAGTAGACCAAATTGCCAGCCTTCCTGGAATTGGCAGACGCAGTGCTTTGCGCTTGGCGCTGGATCTTCTGAAACGCTCTGAACCCGAGATCCAAGATTTCGTGAGTGCTATTGCCGCGCTCCAAGACAAAGTGCTTCGTTGCTCCAATTGTGGCAACCTGACAGATTTACCCGTTTGTCATATTTGCAATAATCCGAAAAGAGATACTTCACTTGTTTGCATCGTTGAAGATATCCGAGATGTCATGGCCATAGAAGCAACTGCATCTTTTCAAGGTGTTTATCATGTTTTAGGAGGACTGATTGCCCCAATGGATGGTGTGGGCCCTCAAGATTTGTTGATCCCAAGACTCATTGAACGCCTAGAAACGCAAGAAATAAAAGAGCTTATTTTAGCTTTGAGCCCTACAATGGAAGGTGACACCACTAATTATTACCTGTTCAAAAAACTCAAGCCTTACGAAGTGCTCATTACAAGAATTTCAAGAGGAATTGCGGTAGGTTCAGAGTTGCAATATGCAGATGAACTTACGCTCGGAAGAAGCTTGCAACAGCGTCAGGTTTTTGATTTATCGGAATAAATGAATTAGGTTTTAACACTTAAACCTTAAAGAATTGTGTTTTCTTTTTGAGGTAACGCAACCCGTAGGTGAAGACCAAAATAAACAAGGCCAAACCGAGCAACTGCGGAATTCTAGCATTGAATTCTCCAAGAACATACCACTGAAATGCCAATAGAACCCATGCTGTTGTCAGTGAAGCAGCCATGCCTGTGTATTCATTTTCAATGACTACTTTCCAAGAAAAATTGTGGGGGTTTGCGCGGTATTTCCAGAAAGCTGGTAGTAATAACGGTGTTTGTTTTTTCCATTGCGCATATTCTTGCCCAAATTTTCGGGTAAGAAATTGTTCTTCGGCGTAAATAATGAAGCGGTAATAAAATAAGAAGATGAAAAGCATCAAGGGAATGAGCCAACTAATTCCTGTGAAAACTACCCAGCCCATGTAAGTTGTGATGTTGCCAAGATACAATGGGTGACGCACCATTGAGTAAATACCTGTTGAATTGAGTGCTTCGGCTACTTGTTCGTTGCGGTTACGACCTGAAGTATGAGCAGCACGTTTTCCGACTGCAAGCGCCCGAATAAGGTGCCCGAGCACAACCAAAGACAAGGCAAGATAAGTGTTGTTGGCATTGTGCCAAATTTCGGTCTCTGGATACAAATGCATGAGTCCGAACGCCAATAAAAAAATAAGTGCTGGAATTTGACCGCGATATTTAAAAAACTGATTTCCTAGCTTTTCCCATTGATTTTGCTCTGACATTCGCTGAATATTTGTATATTTAAGGATTGACAAATGTAACAATAAATAATGGGGTCCAATAAAGAAAAATACAAGCTTGAATTTCTACTCAAAACCTCTCCCAGAGTCCTTGAAAAATTAATCACTACACCTGACGGGCTTGCTGATTGGTTTGCCGATGACGTCAATGTTCATGACGACATCTATACCTTTGAATGGGACGGTAATAAAGAGCAAGCCCGCCTCGTTATTTATAAAATGAATGCCAAAATACGATTTCAATGGCTCGAAGACGAAGAGGCGGGTCTCGATACCTATTTCGAGTTGTCTTACGTAGTTGACCCAATGACCAACTCGGTAATTTTACAAATCACCGATTTCGCAAGCCCCTCTGATAAAGAAGGAAATCTAGCACTGTGGAACCAAGCCATCAATGATCTCAAAAGAATTATTGGCGCATAATCACCTTTTCTTACTTGACTTAAATCGCTAATTTTGTCCAAACTTTTGCCGCTTGAAAAGACTGGTCCTTTTTAGCCTAAAAGCCTTTACTGGGCCTTTCATCGTGACACTTCTGATCTCGATGTTCATGCTCATTTTACAATTTTTTTGGCTCTATATCGATGACCTCATGGGCAAAGGCATCAGCGTGCTCGTAATCCTAGAACTACTTTTTTATGTTTCAGCTAGTATCATTCCTTTAGCGCTTCCATTAGCCATATTATTGTCTTCACTCATGACCTTCGGCAACCTTGCTGAACATAATGAACTCACTGCCCTAAAATCGAGTGGTTTTTCTTTGTTGCGCATTATGCGTCCATTGATCATCATTGTGTGCTCAATCGCTTTGGCTACTTTTCTATTTGCCAACTATGTCATACCTGCTTCCAATTTAAAATGGCATACGCTCATCTATGATATTCAAAACAAAAAAATCTCTACGCTCCTGACACCCGGCGTCTATTCCAAACATTTCGAAGGTTATGCCATCAAAATAGATTCGCTTAGTGGAAATAAGTGTCAGGGTGTTACAATCCATGACTATACACAACCCACACAACTCAGAACTGTCAGAGCAAAAGAGGCAACGGTTTATAAATCAGTGAATGGTCGCTACCTTTTTCTTGATTTACATGATGGCAGTATCCTTGAAGAAATGGCTATTCAAACACCGATGTATCTTTCCAATGGAGTGTTAACCAACCCTTCTGACAGGCCATCACGCGTTTCTCATTTTGAACAGGGTGTTTATAAACTCGATATCGAAGGGCTGGATTTGAACAGATCCAAAGAAGATTTATTTACTGACAAATACGAAATGCTCAATGTATTTCAGATCAATGCAGCCCTAGATAGTGTTGCATTGAAAAAGCGTCAAATTCAAGAACTTTTCGGCTTGCAAACCACCCGTGCCTACATGAGTTTGAATAGTCAGATTTTACCTTCAAAAATCCATGACCCTTCCCTACAGACTTTCAAGTCCATTCCTGTAAAAACCACAGCAAATCTAAATGCCAACGAATTGAAAATTGCGCGCACCTTGGCGCTGTCTAAAATCAGACGCAACCAACAACAACTTGAGTTACAACAACAAAACACAGAAGCGCTCGATCGTGAAACCACTTTATATTGGATAGAATTTCATAGAAAGTTTGCACTCACCTACTCTATCATTGTACTATTTTTTGTGGGCGCTCCTTTAGGCGCATTGATACGAAAAGGTGGTTTTGGCGCACCAGTTGTGATTGCAGCACTCATTTTCATGCTTTATTTCATCCTGATTTCTATCGGAGATAATCTTGCTGAAACGGGCTCTATTTCGCCATTTTTTGGAATGTGGCTTGCAGCGCTGCTTTTTACGCCTGTGGCTATTGTATTTACGCGAGCTGCCATCCTAGATAAAAAAATCATATGAGGGTACTCATCATTAGTCATAAACCCCCTTACCCGATCATCGATGGCGGATGTCTGGCAATGGCACGCTTGCTAAATGATGCATTAGCCATTCAAGAAATTCAGACCATCGATTACTTCTGTTTTTCAACGCACAAACACCCATTCAACCTCGAAGATTTTCCTGAAAATCCCAAACTCAAAGTCTACGCTCATTCTTTAGACACCCGCATCAAACCCATAGCCGCCTTATTTTCACTCTTGAAACAAGAGTCCTATAACCTCGCGCGTTTTTATGCTTCAGAAGTGTTAGAGGCGATAGAACGCCTTGACCGCGAAAACAACTATGACTACATTATTTTTGAAAGCCTTTTTACAGCCATCTACGCCAGGCAACTCAAAAAAACAACTCGGGCTAAACTTATTTACCGTTCCCATAACATCGAGCATCAAATTTGGAAAGACCTCGCTAGAAACACTAAAAACATTTTCAAACGCTGGTATTTACTCCAATTAGCATACAGTTTGAAATGGGCAGAGCGCAGTATCTGGAGTGAAGATCAAGGCGGCCTACATTTAATCATGAGTATTTCGGACCAAGATGCCGCCATAATAGAAGCTCAAACACTTACTTCAATTAAATACTTGCCGGCATCCATAGAACAACCCGAATATTTTTCGAATCTTGATCAAATCTCCTTGTGTTTCATCGGAGCTTTTGATTGGCAGCCAAACATTGACGCTGTAGATTGGATCATCAAAGAAGTGTTACCATTGCTTCAAAAAAGCTTGCCCAATATTCAATTTCATATTGCGGGCAAAGGCTCAGATCAGCAAATGCGTTGGCAGACTTCAAACGTAGTTTGCCATGGCTTTGTACCCGACTCTAAGCAGTTCATTGCTCAACATGGCATATTTATCAGTGGTTTACAAGCGGGTTCAGGCGTAAAAATGAAAGTGCTTGAAGCAATGTCCGTAAAAGCACCAATGGTACTCACTGAAAAATCAGCCGAAGGACTTCATCATTTCTCGCACAAGCAATTACATACCGATGCCAATGGTTTTGCGCAAGAATGCCTTGTGCTTTTGAACGACCATTTGGCTAGAAAAGCAGACAGCGAAGCCAATCATCATTATTATCAACAGCACTTTGATCCTAAAAAAGTACAAACGGATTTGCTTCATCTGCTCAAACAACTTTAAAATTATCCTTAATATTGCCACTAATGTTGAGTTTTCTGTTTTGGTTAGGATTTATTTTCATTTTGCACAGTTATGTGCTCTACCCTTTTCTGTTAAAATACCTTTTGCGTAAAAAAGGCAGTGCTTCTAACAGATCCATGCTGACGCACAGACCCCCTCTTAGCATCATTATTCCTGCACACAACGAAGAACAAGTTCTACGCGACAAACTCAATTCTATCTTAGCATCTGACTACGATTTAGCTTCTTTAGAAATCCTGATCGGTATTGACGCCTCCCATGACTTCAGTGGCATCATCGCAGCCTCTTTTGCTGACAAATTTCCGCACTTCAAAGTCAAGCATTTTGAAGAACGTCAAGGCAAAATCAAAATAGTCAATGCCCTTGTCCCTGAGGCCAAGCACGAACTGATTATCTTGACCGACGCCAATGTGCTATTTACTAAAAACACACTCAAAGCATTGAGCCAACATTTCATTGACCCAACAATTGGTTTGGTCGATACACGCATGCAAAACTACGGTTTGAAAAACACCGGAATATCCATGCCTGAATCTAATTACATTGCTGGTGAAGTTAAAATCAAAGAAGCAGAAGGCACACTTTGGGGCGCAATGATGGGCCCTTTCGGAGGCTGTTTTGCCTTCAGAAAAATGTGCTTCACACCTATTCCAAATCATTTCTTGGTCGATGATTTCTACATCAACATGACTTGTCTTGAGCAGGGTTTCAAGTGCATCAATGAACAAAATGCGGTAGTGCTCGAGGATGTTTCAAATGACCTCGGTGTCGAATTCAAGCGTAAAATTCGCATCTCGGCTGGCAACTTTCAAAACCTGAGTCGCTTTTGGCGCTTGCTACTCAAATTCAATGGTTTATCTTTTGCATTTTTGTCTCACAAAGTACTGCGTTGGGTTAGTCCTGTTTTGATCATTTTTATGATCTTGCAAATCATTGCTCAAGCAGACCATTCTGTGTTTTACAGCATCTGTTATTTCATTTTAATCATGATTCCACTGACATTTGTGGTTGACTATTTTGCCCGCAGACAACAAACACATGTCGTATTTCTGCGCTATATCATACACTTTGTCAGCATGAATGTTGCCCTATTTTTGGGTTTACTTCAATTTTTAAAAGGTATTCGCTCCTCTGTTTGGGAACCAACCAAGCGACATCAGTAAGTTTTTTGTATCTTTGTGGCTCATTAATGCCATTGTTATTGTAAGTTGCCCTCTTCCTACTATTTCACACGGCAATTTTATAACTAACACGCTCTAATGGCAAAATCCAAGGAAACTTTCTCTAAAAAGGAAAAAGAAAAACTCAAAGCAAAAAAGAAAAAAGAAAAATTATTGCGTTCTGAAGAGAGAAAGGCAAATTCTGGTGGTGGAGGCCTTGACAGCATGATGGCTTACGTCGATGAATACGGTCGTATTGTCGATGCCCCAATTGACCCAAGCACACGCATTGAAATCGAGGCAGAGGATATCGAAATTGGAATCCCACGTCGCGAAGAATCCGAAGAAGACGACGCCGCAGACACAGGTACTGTTATCTTTTTCAATGATTCAAAAGGTTACGGCTTTATCAAAGACAAAGCAAGCGGAGAAAATATTTTTGTACATGCAGCAAACCTTACACAACAAATTGCAGAACGCGATGAAGTAAGCTTTGAAAAAAGCAAAGGTCAAAAGGGCTGGGTGGCACTTAATGTCAAACTGATCCCGAAGGTTCAGGCTTAAAAAATTACCGAACTATATTTTAATTTTGCGCCATGAATGTAGAGTTAATGTCTGCCATCAAAGCAGGCTGCAACTCTGTTTATTTTGGAATTGAACAGCTCAATATGCGGGCGCGTTCTTCCAATAACTTTACGTTAGAAGACCTCAAAAAAATAGCGGCAATTGGCAAAGAAAAAAGCGGCTTCTACACCATCAACCTTCCCGATTTCGAAAAAGAATAAAACGAACTTGCCGCCAAAAACTGCCCTGTCGATATCATTTGGGTGAAGGAGTTGTAGGCTTTGAAATGATTTTTCGTATTTTTATTAGCAACTATTTGATGCTCAAACATTAAATGATTCTTATGAAAAGATTTAAATACTCATTTATCGGACTCGCTTTTATTACGGCACTATTATTTTCTTCATGTACTAAAGAAGCAAGAATTACAAAACATCTATGGAATAATGGAGGTGTTTGGAATATTGAAAGCTTCAACGCCATCCGTGTAAGCACTTATGCACCTGAAAACTACAATCAAACGCTCACTTTCTGTGGAACATTTTCATTTTACGAAAACACGAAGGGGAATCTGACTTTAAATATCAACGGCAACAATATTTCTAAAAGTCTTAATTACTCAAACACGGAAGATCAATTGGCCTTGACCATAGAAAACAAAGAAAGTGTTTATAACATTCTTGATTGGGACAAAAAAAATATGAAAATGACCATTTCCTGCACAGAAAACTTTTCAAATAGCAATGGTTCAGGTACCTATACCCAAACTTACATTTTAGCGAAAGAATAAGCTTTCCACATGATAAAATCAAACCGATAAACCAGCCTGAAAAATCGAGTTTAATCGGTACAGGTGCTGAACCTTGGTAGTAGATTAATTCTCGATCAGCAGCATCTTTCAAATTCTTGGAAAAATTAAAGTTGTAGCCAAGTTTGAGCCCAATCGAATTTACTATTGTGCCTTTGTTCAATTCACAAAAAAGATATTGCGAAAAAGGTGAAGATTAATTTCACAATAAGTTAAACAACGAAATGAATTGCTGAGGGAGTTAGAACAAACAAAAAAAGCAACCCTTAGGTTGCTTTTTTTCTGGCGGAGAGTGAGGGATTCGAACCCCCGGAACCTCTCGGTTCAACAGTTTTCAAGACTGCCGCAATCGACCACTCTGCCAACTCTCCGGGGCAAAAGTAGTAAATCTTCGGGTTCTGACAAGGGATTTTTGAACTTTAAGTAAAGTTTTTTTGAAATTTATTGCATCTTCCAAGCTTCATCCATTCCGATGCCCCTGAATATGAATGGCTTGTATTTTTCAATACGGGAAATTTTGGTGGCACTTTGTTTGGCTTCGTTGAAATGCCTGAGGTAATTTCGTTGTCGACCAGGTGTCAAAGACCTGAAAGCTGCTTCAAAATTTGGGTCGGTTTCAAATGCTTGTAATAATTCTGTAGGCTCAGGAAATTGCTGCACGGTTTTAGGCTTTGGTTTAAGCCCTGCTTTTTCTATCTCTAAGGCTTCAAAAAGATAAGACCGTATGAGGTCTTGCTGAGCAACAATTTGTGACAGATTGGTGTAGCGCAAAACTCGGGTTGTTTGCATGTTTTCGGTTTGCTGGACTAATACACCCTCGGTATCAGACATCAATGAGCCTTTAAAAAAGGTAAATCCGAAGTTATCTTTGAAACTGTGCAAAATGACAATGTTTTTTCCGTTATGGCAATAGCAAGGCGAACCCCATTTGACCGTTTCTTCTGAAAAAACCTCTAAAGCAAGTTGTCTAAGTAATTGAATAGAAGCCGCATTTCTTCTGACCGAACAGTCATCGGTTCCAAATTTTGAACAGCGGCCACAACCATCTGCTAAAAAGACATCGATCGTTTTTGTCATTTTCATGAATCAAAATTAAAGTAAAACATTTACAGTGCTGCGCTGTTGAGTATATTTGCAGCATGAATTTAAAACAAGTTTCTTTAGAACAACTTAATGCCCTCAATGAAGGGACCCTCATGGAAGCACTCCAGATTGAATACATCGAAATTGGTCCGGACTATGTAAAAGCAAGCATGCCCGTCAATCATCGGGTCAAGCAACCAATGGGTTTATTACACGGAGGTGCAAGTGCCGCTTTGATGGAAACAGTTGGTTCTTTGGGTTCTGTTTTACTCATTGATCCAGAAACTCATTATTCTGTGGGGCTCGATATCAGTGCCAACCATGTCGCTGCTGCCAAAGACGGAACAGTCATCGCTACGGCTAAGCTCGTGCATGCTGGTCGTAAAACGCATCTTTGGAATATTGAAGTCAGAGATGCGCAAACTGATCGCCTGATCTCTCATGGCAAGCACACTGTCATGGTTTTACCAAAAGAAGACTAATATGCTGCACTACCGCTTTCCAGGACAAGATTTAATCAACCTAAGCGGTGACTTCGTAGAGTTAAAAGACTATGATAATCAAGGCTTTATTATAACCGACTTCAATCAACAAAAGAAGTATATTTGGTCTGAAAACGCTAGCCCCGCCCCTTTCAATGCGCCAACTCCTTATTGTATAGATAAAGAAAGCTATTTGGCTCAGGCGCGGCAAATTGTCAAAGATCTCAATAAAGGCATTGCGGATAAAGTGGTTTATACGCGCATTAAAAAAAGCAGTACGTCTGCCATTGATGCACAACAACTTTTTGCCCGACTGCTCCAAACTTATCCAAACGCACTTGTCTATTACTTCCACGACACTTCAATCGGAGACTGGATTGGCGCAAGCCCTGAAATTCTGATTCAAAAAACACCCACCGACTACAGAACTATGGCTTTGGCCGGCACCAAACTTGCTGGTGAAAACCGCGATTTCACCTACAAAGAATACAACGAACATGCTATGGTATCTGAGTTTATTGAAGGGCAATTGCGCCAAATTCCAAACGCGCAGTTACGCATTTCTGAACTCAATGAATATAGCCAAGGGCCCGTGACACATTTGTTGCAAGAATTACGTTGGCAAATGCCCACCACTGTGTTGCCCTTATTGCTCAAGTTTTTGCACCCAACCCCTGCTGTTGCTGGTTTACCACAGAAAGTCGCTTTGCAATATTTGCGGGCTATTGAACAACATCAACGTGAATTTTACACCGGCATCATTGGAGATTTTCAAGCAGGAAAAGAGCAATTGTATGTCAATCTGCGTTGCGCTCAGTTAGTCAATGGGGATTTATACAGTTATGTTGGTGGCGGTTTTACCCCTGACTCCGATCCTGAACTTGAATGGGAAGAGACCGAAAATAAAAGCAAAACCTTGTTACAGCTGCTTTGAAATGCAGTAAATTTGCCCCATGCTAAGCAGCGATAAAATCCTCATCCAATGGCTGGTCAACAGAGCCGCTGAAGCTGGTGTTGGATACGTCGTGTTATCCCCAGGTTCGCGCAATGCGCCTTTTGCAATTGCCTTTGATGCGCATCCACAGATCCAAACTTTGGTTATTCACGACGAAAGATGCGCTGCATTTATTGCCTTAGGACTTGCCCAAGAAACCAAAAAACCTGTGGCACTTTGTTGCACTTCAGGGTCGGCTTGTCTCAACTACTACCCTGCCATCGCGGAGTCCTACTACAGAAATATTCCGCTCTTGGTACTTACCGCAGACAGACCCGCGGACTGGATCAATCAAGGCGATGGCCAAACCATCGTTCAGCACGAAGTATTTAAAAACCATACCCGTGCGTTTTTGGAGCTAGACCAAAACAGTTTTGAACTCAATTCGCATCTAGAACAACAATTACAAGCAAGTCTCAACCAACTTCATGCACTATGGAAGGGGCCTGTACATATCAATATTGGTCTCAATGAGCCCTTGTATCAAACAGCACCTCTTCAAGATTTCAATTCTTACCTTCCCACCATTGAAAAAAGCGACATGAACCTGCCCGATTTTTCTGTTTTAGAAGGTCAGAAAATCATGGTGCTTGTGGGTCAGATGGCGCCAGACCCTCAGTTTGAAAATTCATTAGCACTGTTTGCGCAAAATAGCAACGTTTGTGTACTAGTGGAAAACACTTCCAATTTACATAACCCACAATTTAACCCATGTATAGACCGCAGTCTGAATGGGTTTGATTTACAAAACCCAGCGTACCACCCAGATATTTTGATCAGTTTTGGCGGTGCCATTGTCTCCAAAAGAATCAAAGCCTTTTTGCGCCAACACAAAGCTAAAGTGCATTGGCGCGTGGCTCCTGATTTTCCAGAAATGAATACATTCAGGCTTGCGTTGCAATATTTTGATATCCCGGCAGCACAGTTCATGGCTGCACTTTCTAGACAAAGCGGCTCGCTGAATCAAATCAATTACAATGGCAAATGGAAAGCCATTGATTATCATGCCAAAGACCGTCAGCAACTCTTTCACACCGATGCAAATACACTCACAGACTACGATGTTTTTGCAGCGTTTTTTGAATTGCTACAAGGCCCGGCCGTGCTGCATTTGGCCAATAGTTCGGTGGTTCGTTATGCCCAACTTTTTGATCCTGTTGAAGGGGTGCGCTACGAAAGCAACCGCGGCACCAGCGGCATCGATGGCTCTGTGTCAACTGCTGTAGGCGCAGCATTGGCGAGCCCTGAACTACCGCATTTTTTACTTTGCGGCGACATCTCTTTGATCTACGACAGCAATGCGTTTTGGACACAAGCTTTTCCGAAAAACTTAAAAATTGTAGTCATACAAAATAAAGGTGGCGGAATTTTTCAGATCATTCCCGGACCCGCTGAATCCTCACTAAGGAGCCAATATTTTGAAGCAGTACACAACACTTCTCCTGCTGCTGTTGTGCGAGGATTCGGCTTCGAAGTGCTAGAATGCTCAGAAAAGCAAAAACTCCACAAAGACCTCATGCAATTCATGGAAGATCATTCCGAAGTACAACTGCTACAAATTCAAACAGATTCCGCTGCAAATGCACCTACACTGGATCATTTTTTTCAATTCATAAAGCAAAACCATGACAACATTTCTTGATTACTTCTCTATACTAAGC
>JBJTCG010000032.1:0-6291 GCA_046091725.1 Flavobacteriales bacterium
ATGGTGGGCACCTTACTCATGGTTCGCCTGTTAACTTCTCAGGAAAACTCTATCAACCGTTTTTCTACGGAGTTTCAAAAGAAACAGGCCTTGTTGACTACGACTTAATGGAAGAAACTGCACGTCGTGAAAAGCCTAAAATGATCATTTGTGGGGCCTCTGCTTATTCTCGTGACTGGGACTACGCGCGCATTCGCAAAGTTGCAGATGAAATTGGCGCACTTGTCCTAGCCGATATCTCGCACCCTGCGGGTCTGATTGCCGCAGGTTTACTCAATGATCCGCTCGAATATTGTCATATCGTTACTTCAACAACACACAAAACACTAAGAGGGCCACGCGGCGGAATCATCATGTTGCGTCACAACTTTGAAAATCCTTTCGGTTTGCGTTGGAATAACGGCAACCTCAAATCTATGGGTGCACTGCTCGATGCTGCTGTTTTCCCTGGAATTCAAGGAGGCCCACTAGAGCACGTCATTGCCGCCAAAGCGGTAGCTTTTGGAGAAGCACTTGACCCATCTTACAAAATTTACATGCAAGAGGTTAAAACCAACGCTGCAACCTTTGCTGCAGAGCTTGTCAAACTCGGTTATAATATAGTATCAGGAGGCACTGACAATCACAGTATGCTTCTTGATCTTCGTTCAAAAGGCATTACAGGTAAAGATGCTGAAAATGCCTTAGTTTTAGCCGATATCACCGTGAACAAAAACATGGTTCCTTTTGACACTGAATCTCCGTTTGTAACTTCAGGAATTCGCATCGGAACGGCTGCACTGACTTCAAGAGGCGTCAAAGCTGCAGAAATCAGCCAAATGGTTCAACTCATCGATCGTGTGCTCATGAATGCAAACAACGAACAAGTCATTACTGAAGTTAGACACGAAGTCAATGCGTTAATGAGTGGTAAACCGCTTTTTGCTTGGTAAAACTTCCATTGCAAGCCGATCGAATTACAATGGTCTTTGAATCCAAAAGAGATAGTTTTCGTTGGATTGTCAGTGGTTCAGTCTTTGTCATTTATGCTTTGATAGCACTCTTGATCTATTTCACAGAGCACGATCTTCAAGCAGCATATGGGCTTGTATCGGTTTGGTTATGCTTAACTATATTCATCGCTTGGATCTTACCCAAGACCACCAAATATACTTTTCTTGAGGACCATTTGTTATGCCAGAGCATGGGCTTCAAAAAAAGAATACCGTACAACACTTTTCGTAAGGTAGCGCCGTCTAATGGCCTTTATGCCGGCTGGAAAATGAACACTGCTTGGAAATGCCTTGTTATAACCTACAACAAATATGATGAATTGCTCATTTCACCAGCAAACGAATCATTATTTATCGAAACTTTCGAACAAAAAAAGGCTCAATTTACCGAAGCAAATTGAGCCATTCTTTTTGAATCAATACCAATTTTCAGGTTCAATTAATCGATGCCTATTTTTCCCGTGCTATTACCATGACAACTATTGCATGCACCAGTTGAGAGCGACGAACCCATTGAAACACTGGCACCAGATGGGCCAGTTACCTTTGGATACAAGCCTGAATAGTCGACGTTTGCTGTAGTATAAAAGTTTCCTTTGCCATCTATGTCAATGGTGTATTTGAGTGTTCCGGTTCCATTCGGACCAGTATATAATTCGACTTTTCCGGTATTAACTGTATTCTGAAGATTACTCTGATATATGGTTCCGGCAACATTGAAACAACCCTCGCCTTCACCGGTAGCAGTATGACACTGCATGCAGTTTTGGCCTTTGTTGTGTGATTTATTCGAACCAATACTACTGATGTTGTCCTCATGGCATGCCCAAACTTTTTTACAAGAACCAAGCGTAAATAAACCTCCTACGAGAGCAAGGGCCAATAAAAATTGAATTTTTGATGTTTGCATAACCAATTTATTGTTTGTCTTCTTTGATTTAAAATTTATTCTACTTCTTTATTGAGTATTGCTAATAAATCATAGGCACCTTTGGTAACTATTTTAGCTCGTTGTATACTAGCTAAATTTTTATCACTGATGGCACTTACGGTCTCGTTACTCAGTATTACGTCGATTGCGATCGGTAAAAAGTTGGTTCCATTTTGAATAAATACAACATCTTTCCCTTTGTATTGAACTACTGCATCGTTTGGCAAGACCCAGTGGTCAGCAACTTCAGCTTGAATAGAAGCTTTCAAATAAGAACCTGGGGTAATTGTGTTTGGTAATTTTTTGAAATGACAATGAACTTTTACAGTTCTTTCAGGACTGATTTCGCTCCCAATCAGAAATATAGTCGCCATTACCGGCGTCTGGTCCTCAATGAAGTTGAGTTGAACTTGCTGATTTTGACGTAAAAACGACAAATATTTTTCATACACCACTAATTCGGCGTGTGCGTGCTTGAGGTCTATGATTTCCATCAGAAGATCCTTTGGATCTGCAAAAGCACCAACGTTGGCAGTTACTTTTGTGATGACACCACTAAACGGCGCTCTGATGCTTTGCTCTCGCTGAATTTTACCATTTTTAAGCGCACTCAAATTAACCTGAGCCATATCGAGCTTAACTTCTAGCCCACTTAATTTGGCCTTTGCAATTTGATAGGCACTCTTGGCCTGTTGATAGTTCTTGGCCGATCCTGCTTCTTTTTCAAAAAGTTGTTTTTGTCTAAGGTAGTCAGACTCAAGAAATACGAGTTCTCCGTTGACCTCTAAATAGGTTTGTTGCAGTGCAACTATTTCCGGATGCTCAACAGTCATTAATACTTGTCCTTTTTGAACACGCATGCCATCTAACACTTTTATTTGCTTGATATAACCACCGTAAGGCATCGATATATAAGACTTGTTTTGTGGCGGCACTTCAATTTGACCATTGGCAAAGATATTAAGGCCAAGTGACTGTTTTTGAATGGTTCCTGTCGACAAACCAAGATTTTGCTGTTGTTTTGCCGTCAATTGCAAACCGGTAACTTGCTGAACTTGGGTCTTAACTTTTTCCGCGGTTTTATCTGCGTTTGAGGAACAACTTTGCAATAGCCATACAATTCCAAAACTGAAGGCGACGACGACTAGATTATTTGTTTTCATTTGAATACCAATTATATTGAATAAATAAGTTTTTGAGTTCGTGTTTCCATTGCAACAACTCTTGTTCTAAGGTCATTTTGTGATCCTGTAATTGAATAAAATCGAGTAGTGAAATTTGCCCACTTTCGAGTTGAAGTGCAGCATCTGTGTGTAACTGCTCAAGTTCTGTATCGATTGTCAATTTAAAATCTGAATAGGCAGCTGACAGTGCAATAATTTGGTCATAAAGTTGTTTTTGTTCCAAATTGAACTGTTGAAACTGTTGTTTTTGCTGCAATTCATTTTGTTTCAAGGCGAGGTCTAATGCTACTTTTCGTTGCTGAAAAGCCTTGAAATCTATTGGTATTTGGGTCTGAACAAGCGCACCTTGAAACCGTTTATTGGGTCCGTAATAGATATCTTGGCCAGCCACATTCTGAATGCCTACAAGCGTTTGATTAAAATATCCTAATGCAACTTGAGGTATTTGTTGGGCTTTATTGAGCTGCATGTCAAACTTGATTTTTTGAGCATTCAGTTCGTATTGTTCAAGGAGTGGATGATTTTCTATCGATGGAGCAAGAGGTAACTTTTGAATGTCAATCGGGTCTTCTTGTGCCAGTTCAAATGCTGGCCCAGAATAGGACATAAGGGTATACAATTGCATCCAGGCAAAGACTAAGGTTTGTTGTAATTGTTTCAATTGCGCTGAAGATCTGGCGGTTTTTGAATGCACTAAAAGGTAATCCATTTTCGATACCTCGCCAAGCTCAAGACGCAGCAACATTTTTTGTTCTAACAACCTGTAAACTGAATCTTGGAACATTTGAAGCTGAAGCTCTTTTTGTTGTTTTCGAATAAGCTCTAGTTGCAAATCGAGTTGACGCTTGTAAATACGCTTTTGTAAGTTCAATTCCTCTGAGGAAAATGCCGCTTGGTTATTTCCAATTTGCGTTTGAATTTTTTGCACACCAGCAAATGGTATTTGTTGGGTGAAAGTTATGTTATTGTCTTTGGTATACTGAGAATTGAATTGGCCGCGCATGTAAGAGACCGAAAGTGGTTGCCAAACAGATGATCCTTGTGCAAGCGCTAATTGACGCTGCCCTTCCAATGCGACAGATTTAAGATTGCCATTTTGATCGAGCATTTGCTCGTAAATCTGTTGATCCGTGAGTTTTATTTGGGCTGTAAATGGCGTTGAAAGGAGCAACAATGCCAACATTGTAAGGATTCTTTTTTTACGCATTTTGAACGGTTTTTCAAACACAACATATAAAACAGGCAATATAAATAGGGTTAGAAAAGTTGCTGTAATTAGGCCGCCGATCACCACTGTTGCCAGGGGTTTTTGAACCTCAGCTCCACTTCCATGAGACAACGCCATCGGTAAAAACCCAAGTGAAGCTACAAAGGCCGTAAGCAGCACCGGACGCAATCGATTTGCCGTGCCTTTCACGACCACTTGCATCAAAGGTGCACCTGTTTTGCGCAGCGTATTGAACTCAGCAATCAGGACAATGCCATTGAGAACCGCCACACCAAATAAGGCGATAAAACCAACCCCTGCAGAAATAGAGAATGGCATATCTCTGAAATTTAATGCAAGGATTCCGCCTATCGAAGCCAAAGGAATTGCCGAGTAAATAAGGGCCGCTTGTTTGACAGATTGAAAGGTCAAATACAGTAAAAAGAAAATCAATAACAAGGAAATAGGGACAGCAATGAGCAAGCGATCACGGGCATGTACTAAATTTTCAAAAGTTCCACCTATTTTAGAAAAGTACCCGGTTTCAAACTGAATGGACGCATCCATTTTTTGCTGTAGCTCTTGTACAATACTTTCCACATCTCGACCGCGCACATTGAAACCCACCAAAATTCTGCGTTTAGCGTCGTCACGCTGAATTTGATTCGGTCCGTTTTCAATCTTTATTTGAGCAAGTTCAGACAAAGGAATTTCCTGATCAAGTGCATTGGTTACAAACAATTGATCGAGGTCCGTCGGTGCTTGCCTGAAGTCTTGTCGGAGTTTCACAATCAGTTCAAATTTTCGTTCCCCCTCAAAAACAAAGCCTGCACTTTGACCCGCAAAACCTAAATTAACAGCCTGATTCACGTCCGCTACCGAAACTTGATATCGGGCCAATGCGGCTCGGTCATAGCGCACGATGAGTTGGGGTAAACCGCTCAATTCTTCCACATAGATATCTTGAACCCCTCCAATTTGATGAGCAAGGCTACCTACTTTTTTGGCATACTCACTGAGTTGATCGAAATCTTCTCCGTAAATCTTGACCACGACATCTTGCTTTGCACCCGTCATGAGTTCATTAAAGCGCATTTGAATGGGCTGCTGAAATCCGAAGGAAACACTGGGTAATTGCTCATCGAGTTTGGCTTGCATTTTTGCAGCAAGTTCTTCTTTAGAATGTGCTGTTGTCCACTCGCTTTTATCTTTGAGAATGATCATGAGGTCACAGGCCTCCATGGGCATTGGATCTGTTGGTATTTCAGCTGTACCTATTTTACCAACGACTTGTTTGACCTCTGGGAAATTTTGTAAAAGAACCTCGGATGCTTTTGTGGTAGCTGCAATTGTTTTGGTCAGACCCGTACCTGTCATGAGCCGAGTTTCTACTGCAAAATCGCCCTCGTCGAGAGTCGGAATAAACTCAGCGCCAAGCTTACTGAACAACGAAAAAGCGACAATAAATAACACCACAACAGCTGTTATGATTATTTTTTGTTTGCGCAAAACCCACATAAGCATTGGGGCGTAGCGTTTGCTAATTGCCACAACCAGACGGTCACTGAAGCCTTCTTTGTGTTTTAAATTTTTGGATAAAAACAAAGAGGATACCATTGGGACATAAGTCAGAGAAAGAATGAGGGCTCCGAATATGGCAAAAATGACGGTTTGTGCCATGGGCCTGAACATTTTACCCTCGATACCCACAAGCGCTAAAATTGGTAAATAAACCACCAAAATAATGACTTGTCCGAAGACAGCACTCTTACTGAATTTGGCAGCTGAATGATATACTTCAGTATTCATTTCGTCTTGGGTAAGCTGCCCTTTTCTTGTGTGCTGCAAGAGATGCAAAGTAGATTCTACGATGATGACAGCGCCGTCAATAATGAGCCCGAAATCTAGTGCCCCTAGAGACATTAGATTTCCGGAAACACCAAAAATATTCATGAGTGCAATTGCAAAAAGCATGGC
>JBJTCG010000033.1:0-4187 GCA_046091725.1 Flavobacteriales bacterium
AACCCATACCATGAAATCTACCAAAATCATCTACTGGACAACCACTACACTAATCTTCCTTTTTGAAGGCCTCATGCCCGCACTTACGTCCCAAACTGAAATGGCCAAAGAAGGTTTTAGTCATTTAGGGTATCCTGATTATTTTGGCTTGGCGCTTGTTGTATTTAAAGTACTAGGTTCGTTGTCGCTGATTATTCCGCAAGTACCAAAAACAATCAAAGAATGGGCCTATGCAGGTTTTGTTTTTGACTTTATATTTGCCTCTATCAGCCATTGGGCTATTGACGGCTTTGGCATGGACGCCGTTTTCCCATTCATCGTATTGGTAATCCTGTTGGTTTCTTACCGCACTTACCATCAATTACAAAGAGCTGAAAATTAAATTTGTGGCAGATACTCAACCCAACAACCCTCTTCATGGTGTCAAATTGGCTCAAATATTAGAAGAGCTCGTTGAAAACTATGGCTGGGAGCACATGGCTTATAAGGTCAATATCAATTGCTTCAAAAATGACCCATCTGTCAAATCTAGTTTGGTATTTTTACGCCGAACTGCTTGGGCTCGAAATAAAGTAGAAGCGATGTATTTGGAAATGATCAAAAAGGGAATCAAAAAATAGAAAAACAATCTTATGGAACTTACACTTACCACCCCTGCATTGCTTTTTTCCTCCATATCGTTGATCATGTTAGCCTACACCAATCGCTTTTTGGCTTATGCCAATATCATCAGGAGTTTACATGCCGCTTACAAAACAGACCCCAACAAAATCTTAAAAGCACAAATTGTCAATCTTAGAAAAAGACTCTACCTCACAAGATCGATGCAAATATTTGGGATTTCCAGCTTGCTACTTTGTGTTTTATCGATGTTTTTTATTTACATCCAACAAGAATTTATTGCCGTTTGGATTTTTGGTGTAGCCCTGATTTTATTGATTATTTCGCTTGCCTTATTGATCTGGGAAATTCAAATTTCAGTCCGGGCTTTAGAATTACACCTCGAAGATATCGAGTCTTAAACTTTTTTTAAAATCAAGTTGCTTTGAAAACTTTCTTGATGAGTTAGTGTTTAGAATTACAAAATAAACACTGTGGCCAAATCTGGTTATATTTTTACTCCCTACACTGATCCCGATCAGACGCCTTTTGATCGTTTGTTTGATATTTTCAGCGAACTGATTACCCATACGTCTGGTGACGTAGATGAGGCACTAGATTGGTTGGCTATCCTAGACAAAGAGTACAATTTAACTTCATCAGCATATACCCTCGACGACTTCATTGAAGACCTTAAAAAGAAGGGCTACCTCAAAGAAGAAATCTTGCCAGATGGCAATGGTTCTCTTTCCATTACTGCCAAAACAGAAAGAGCGCTTCGCAAAAATGCAATGGCTCAGATTTTTGGCAATATTCGCAAAAGCGGTAGAGGGAACCACAGTACCAAAAAAAGTGGACAGGGTGAAGAAGTAACTGGCGATTTTCGTGATTTTCAGTTTGGCGATACCTTTGAAAACATAGCACTCACCGAGAGTCTTAAAAATGCACAAGTCAACAACGGTGTCGCCGATTTTCAACTCTACGAAAAAGACCTCATAGTTCAGGATACACATCATCAATCACAAATGAGCACAGTACTGATGATTGACATCAGTCATAGCATGATTCTCTATGGCGAAGACCGCATCACACCGGCCAAGAAAGTAGCTATGGCGTTGGCCGAATTTATTACAAGTACTTATCCGAAAGATACGATTGATATTATAGTTTTTGGAAACGATGCGTGGCCAATTCAAATCAAAGACCTTCCTTATTTGAATGTTGGTCCGTACCACACCAATACAGTAGCGGGCTTAGAATTAGCCATGGATATCCTGAGAAGAAAGCGCAATACCAATAAACAGATTTTAATGATTACCGATGGGAAGCCAAGTTGCTTGCGCTTGCCAGATGGTCAATATTATAAAAACAGCAACGGTCTTGATCAGTACATAGTAGAAAAATGCTACACTGTGGCAGCTCAAGCGCGCAAACTTCACATTCCAATTACCACTTTTATGATTGCCCAAGACCCGTACCTACAGGCATTCGTAGACGAATTCACAAAATCTAATAACGGCAAGGCCTTTTTTACCGGCTTGCAGGGCTTAGGTGAAATGATTTTCCATGATTATCAAACCAACAGAAAAAAAAGACTCAATTAAGCGATGCATACAACCATTCGAACACTTGGCGCTCTAAAAGATGCCGGTTATACCTCTAAAGATATCAAAACAGAATTGAGAGACAACTTAATTGCTGTGCTCCATGATAAGCGGGCTATTTTTCCGCAAATGCATGGCTATCAAGATACAGTCATTCCGCAATTAGAAAGGGCCATACTTTCTAAACATAATATCAATTTGTTAGGTTTGCGTGGTCAAGGCAAGACAAAAATTGCACGTTTAATGCTGAACTTACTCGATGAATACATTCCAGTTGTTCAAGGTAGCGAAATCAATGATGATCCATTGGCACCATTAAGTCCTTATGCTATGGAATTAATTGACGAATTGGGCGACAACACCCCAATTACTTGGCTACATCGTTCCGAAAGATTTTTTGAAAAATTAGCAACGCCGGATGTTACGGTTGCAGACCTAATCGGTGACATTGACCCGATAAAAGCAGCAACATTAAAGTTGAGTTATGCCGACCACAAAGTTCTGCATTATGGCATGATTCCCAGAGCTCATCGCTGTATTTTTGTCATCAATGAGTTACCAGATCTGCAAGCGCGCATTCAAGTGGCTCTTTTCAATATCCTAGAAGAAGGAGACCTTCAAATCCGTGGTTTCAAACTCAGATTTCCTTTAGACCTACAATTTGTTTTTACGGCAAATCCAGAAGATTACACCAATAGAGGTAGTATCATCACACCACTCAAAGACAGAATTGGTTCGCAAATTCTAACCCATTATGCGGCCGATATCAATACGGCTAAAAAAATAACCGAACAAGAAGCAGTTAAATTAGACAGTAGATCTTGCTTGGTCCATGTTCCGGAGCTGGCCAAAGATATCCTAGAGCAAATTGCATTTGAAGCCAGAGAAAGTCCCTATGTCGATTACAAAAGTGGTGTAAGCGCCAGAATGAGTATTACTGCCTATGAGAATTTAATCAGTACTGCTGAAAGGCGTGCTATTATGCAAAAACAAACCAAAACCACAGTTCGTTTCACTGACTTATACGGCATGTTACCAGCCATCACAGGAAAGATTGAATTGGTTTATGAGGGCGAACAAGAAGGTGCGGCTTCTGTTGCAGAACTTCTCATCAATGAAGCAACAAAAACACTCTTCAATAATTATTTTCCAAAAATAGAAAAACTTAAGAAGCAAGAACAGCAAACGCCCTATGACGATATTCTGGCATGGTTTAATAAAACCGGTTCTTTCGAGCTTTCCGAAGATGTTTCCGATGAAATGTATGTGGCCAAATTAGCTTCCATTGAACCGTTAAAAGCTTTCATCGAAAAATACCAACCGCATGTCCCTGAGCAAGATCAGCCATTTCTAATGGAATTTGTGCTGTGGGCATTGGTAGAATTCAAGCAGTTATCGAGAAGTAAAACTACAGAAGGTATTTCTTTCAACGATCTCTATAACAAGCTCTTGAGCGGACTCTAGTTATTTACGCTTCTTTTTCGGTTTGCCATACTTTTCTTGCATGGCTTTTTTGTGATTGTAGCGTATGTTCACCTTTTTGTTTTTCGCTTTTTTCTCGTGGAAAGAAGCGCCTACATTTTCGCGTTTAGGTAGCTTTAAAAGTTTGCCAGGTATTTCAAGTTTAGGTTTCTCAAACTCGAGCAATTCTGAAGTAAACAACACTTCATCAGGCACATTTGAATAAGCCAGTTCTTTTTGCATCAGCTCCTGGATTGCCGTGACTGTTGGTGCATCTTTTTCAGTGATAAAAGTAATTGCAGTGCCATTTTTATCGGCTCGCCCGGTTCTACCTATCCGATGTATGTAATTTTCAGCATTTTCTGGAAGGTCAAAATTGACAACATAAGCGACGTCTGTTACATCTATACCACGAGCAATCAAGTCGGTGGCTATAAGTAAGCTAATGACGCCTTCTTGAAAATCTTGAACCGTTTGAAAACGAAAATTTTGCGCTTTATTAGAATGAATAATACCTAGGGC